>CAYFYD010000060.1:0-13600 GCA_964347195.1 uncultured Ectothiorhodospiraceae bacterium | reverse complement strand
CGGGCGTCGGCCGGCGACAGGTTCTGTCGGGCTACGACGAGCTCGGAGCCGTCGTCCGTGCGGCAGTTGTAGTACGTGACCGCGCCAAGGTAGTCGATGCTCTCGACCTTCGCCTCGAGGGCGTCCGCCGCCGCGCCGTCGAGCGCGAGATCGATCTTCTCGGGCCGAATGACGGCGTACACCCGGTCGCCGCGCTTCAGCGGGCGCGCGGTCCGCGCCTCGATCCGCAGACCGCTTTCGGTCGCGAGCCGGGCCCGCCCGTCGACGTTCCCGGTCACTTCGCAGGCAAAGCGGTTGGTCCGCCCCACGAAGTCGGCGACGAAATAGCTCTCGGGATGCTCGTAGATCTCGCGCGGCGATCCGATCTGGACGATCTCGCCGTCGGACATCACCGCGACACGGTCCGAGAGGATCAGCGCCTCCTCCTGGTCGTGGGTCACGAATATGGTGGTGATGCCCAGCCGCTGTTGCAGTTGTCTCAGATCACGCTGCATCCGTTCGCGAAGCTTGCGGTCGAGCGCCGACAGGGGCTCGTCGAGCAGCAGGATCTCGGGCTCGTAGACCAGCGCGCGGGCCAGGGCCACGCGCTGCTGCTGCCCGCCCGAGAGCTCGCGCGGCAGGCGTTGGGAGAGATCGCCGAGCTCGACCAGCTCCAGCGCATGCTCGACCTTCCGCCGCTGCACGTCCCTGGCGACGCCCCGGCTCGCCAGTCCGAAGGCGACGTTCTCCGCCACGCTCATGTGCGGCCAGAGGCTGTAGCTCTGAAACACCATTCCGAGGTTCCGCCGGTGGGTCGGCACGTGGCTCATGTCAGCCCCGGCGATGGTGACTCGCCCCCCGTCCGGCGCGATGAAACCGGCGACGATCCGCAACAGGGTCGTCTTGCCGCAACCGCTCGGGCCGAGCAGCGAGATCAGCTCGCCCTTGCGCACCTCGAGCGTGAGGGATCGCAGGGCCTGCACGGCGCCGAAGTGCTTGCGGACCTCCGTCGCTTCCAGGGCATACATGGGCCGGCTCGTAGTGCTTCCCGGTTCGTGTCGGGCGATCAGGAGGGGAAGCCGATCACCTCGATGCCCGCCCCTCGCTCACCGAGCCCGGTCGAAGTCCGGCGTGCCCATCCGGCGGATGAGGGGCAGGGTCCCGGGAACATTCAGCAGTCGACGTTGGGCGCTCGTCCAGGCACCCGAGTCCGTCATACCGCGCTACTCTCCGTCATACCCGCATCACCCTCCGTCCTTCCCGCGAAGCTCGTCCCCGACCCCGATCGGGGAGCGGGAATCCATTCCGGTCAGCGAACCCGGAAACCCGAGTCCGGAAGAGCCCCGGGCAGGGTCCGGACAGGTTTTGAATTCGCGATCGGGTCCGGTCATCATAGCCCGGCGCTTCCGGCGGGGGACGCGACGGTGAAGACTCTCGAGACCCGCCGTGAGGAAGACGCCGTTGCCGGGAACGGCCTCGTTGCGCGCGGGCGCCGGGGCCACGGACCACCTCTATCGGGGAGAAGGCTCATGACCAAGCTTCGCTACTTGAATCTCCTGGGGCTCGCCGTGGCGCTCGGCCTCGCCCTGTCCGTGAACGCGCGAGCCGCCGAGGAGCTGATCGTCGGCTCCTGGGGCGGCGTCTGGGACGACACGGTCAAGGATAACATCGTCAAGCCCCTCGTCGCGGAGACCGGGGCCGAGGTCTCGATCCTCTCCGGGAACAGCTCCGAGCAGTTCGCGCGCCTGCTCGCCAGTCCCGACGCGCCGCCCGTCGACGTGCTGTTCCTGGACCTGGACATCGCGGTATCCGGTTTTGCGAGGAACATGTTCGAGATGCTCGATGCCGAGACGATCCCGAACTTCGCCAACGTCTACCCCGCGAGCATCTACGGGGGCGGCCAAGCGGTGGCCCAGAGCTTCGGCGCCATCACCATCGTCTACGACAGCAACCGGATCGAGGTCGATAGCTGGCAGGCGTTCTTCGACGAGGCCAACGCCGGCAGCTACGCGCTCTCCGCGGTGGACAGTTGGGGCTTCTACGTGCTCACGGCCCTGGCGCGCACCACCTCCGGCGACGAGAACGACCTGGAGGCCGGCTGGAGCGCGCTGGCGCAGGTCGCCCCGGGCGCCGCCATGGCGATCGGCGATTACGCCCTCCGGCAGGTGTTCGAGCGCGAGGAGATCGCGTTCGCTCCCATGTACGGCGGCGAGGCCTACGTGATGTACACCGGGGGGCTCGAGAGCATCCGGGCGGCCAAGCCCGAGGAGGGCATGATCGCGGTCCCGAACATGCTGGTGATCCCCAGGAATGCGCACAATCCGGAGCTCGCGCGACGTTTCATCCACTATGCGCTGTCGCCCGAATCGCAGCTCGCGTTCACCCTCGCCTACGGGGCGGCGCCTTCGGTCAGGGGCGTCGATGTGCCGGACGAGATCATTCCCTGGATGCCCTATGGCGACGAGGAGTTCGCGGCGTTGATCCGCCCCGACTGGGCGAGCATGAACGAGCAGCGTGACGCCATGATCGAGCGCTGGAACCGCGAGTTCATACCCCTCGTCGGCACCCGGTAAGCCGACCCGGAGAGCCATGCGCGACTTCGCACGGACATGGCCGCTGTGGCTGATAGCGGCCGTGTTCCTCGTGCATTTCGTCGTCCCGATGGCGTCGTTCATGCTGTTGGGCTTCGCCACCTATGTCCAACCCGGCATATGGACGGCGGACGCGACGCTGGCGAACTACCAGCGCGCGCTCACCGACACCTATGCGATCGGCGTTCTCCTGTTGACGCTGAAGATCGGCGCCATCGTCACCGGGCTCTGCGTGCTGCTCGGCTACCCCGTCGCCTATTTCATCGCCCGCGAACGCAGCGGCGCGCGCCACCTCGTTCTGATCATCGTCACCGCCTCGCTGTTCACCAACCTGATTGTGCGGACCTACGGATGGATGGTCTTTCTCACGCCGCGCGGACTGCTCAACAACGTGCTGCTCGACATCGGGCTGATCGAGCGCCCGCTGAAGCTCATGTTCAATGAGACTGCCGTCATCATCGGCATGACGCAGATAAACCTGCCCGTGCTCGTGCTCGTCGCCGCGGTGGCGATCCAGAGCATCGACCGGGTCCTCGAGCAGGCGGCGGCGGTGGCGGGCGCCGGCCCGGTGCGGACCTTCGTGAAGGTGACCTGGCCGTTGAGCCTGGTCGGCGTCCTGAGCGGCTCGGCGCTCGTGTTCGCCCTGACCATCAGCAACTTCATCACCGCCGATTTTCTCGGCGGCGGACGGGTCATGATCCTGGGAACGATGATCCGCCAGCTCATGACGCGTTCGCTCAACTACCCCTTCGCCGCGGCGCTCTCCGGCCTGCTCCTGCTGCTCGCGCTCGCCGCGATGCTGAGCGTGGTGTTCGTCTACCGCGCGTTGGGTCCGGCCCGGCGGGGGACCTGAGCCGGGCCATGGCGAAGCTCGTCCGGATCGCCTATCTCGGTGCGGTCGCCCTGACCTGCGCCTATCTGCTGCTCCCGACGATCGCGGTGACGCTGGCTTCGTTCTCCCCCTCGGCCGTGCTGCGCTTTCCCCCGACCGGCTTCAGCCTGCGCTGGTACGAGAACTTCTTCGCGCGGGAGGAGTTCCTCGACGCCTTCGGCCTCAGCCTCTCGCTCGCCATCGCCGCCGCGACGGTGGCCACCGGCCTCGCCCTGCTCAGCGCCGTCGCCCTGCGCGAAGCGCGGCCGGGCCTCCGGCAGGCGGTACAGGGCGCCTCCCTCCTGCCCATCATCCTGCCGACCGTCGTCTACGGCCCGGCCCTGCTGATATTCGCCGCCCAGTTGTGGCTGACCCGCTCGGCAGCGGGCACCATCGCGGTCATCGGCCTCGCCCATCTCGTGCTCGCGCTGCCCTTCGCCATCCAGGTGGTGTTCACCAACTACGACGGGCTGGACGTGTCGCTCGAAGAAGGGGCGCGGATCGCAGGCGCCCGGCGTTCGCGGATCCTGACCCGCATCATCGTGCCGCTGATGGCGCCGGGCCTCATCGCGAGCTTCCTGTTCGCGTTCCTGATCTCGTTCGACGAGCCCATCGTGTCGCTGTTCCTCGCCCGCCACGACGTGACCACCCTGCCGCCGCGCATTCTGACCTACCTGCGCTTCCGCTCCGATCCGACGGTCGCGGCGGTCTCCACCATCATGAGCCTGCTCGCCGTCGCCGCCATCGTCGTGATCGAGCGCCTGGTCGGCCTGGACCGCATCTTCGGCCTGACGCGAAAGGACTGAAGCCCGCTCGGCGCCTGGTGGTCGAGGTGGGCAGCAGGTGGCCGGTGAACTGCCGGAGCCCGCGGCCACGGCCGTTCCCGGCACTTCGCAGGCTGCACCAACGCCGACGTGCTCCTTGAGCCTTGAGTTAGTCTCTCGGGTATCTATCATGTGATCGACCACGTGAGGGAGATGCCATGAAAGAGGCGCCGGACTACAAGGGCATCGCCAAGGTCTTCCGGAACGGTCGCAGCCAAGCGGTCCGCTTGCCGGCCGCGTGCCGGTTCGAGACATCCGAGGTCGAGGTGATCGAGGAAGGAGACTGCCTCACGCTGCGCCCGCGCGGCAAGAGCTGGGCGGCGTACTTCGATTCGAAGTCTCGCGGGTGCTTGCCGAAGCGAGACCAACCGCCGCTCGACGAGCGTGACGAGATCCGTTGAGTGAATCAGACGACTCCCCCTATCAGTGGAACGGCCTCGTTCAGCCGCTGACTGGCGTATGCAGGGCTGCCACCTTTCAATCTCTCGGAAACCACAGGGAGTACTGGAGAACATGAAAAAACCTGGCATATCCACAGTTACCCACAGCGCCACCGTGATCGTTCTCGTAATCGCTCTAGTGGTGGTTTCGTCCGTCCTGCTGCATGTCTTGTTTTCTCAGCCCCTGACAGATCTCACCGTTGAGCTCCTGGCTGCGGCACTGGCCGTGGTTCTCGTCGTTGCATCGGTGGGCGTCACAATTCATTTTCAAAGCAAAGCGGAAACAGAACGCCAGTATCGCGTTTGTTTATTCGAGAACAAGATGAAGGTGTATGAGAACTTCCTGGAAGTTACTGCAAAATCCGACGACGATGAAGAGATTGACGACCAAGAAATCGCCGCGATCCGAAACAACGCACGGGTTGCGGCGATGTTGGCAGAGAAGGAGCTGGTCGTCTGTCTTGCAGATTTCGTCGACAACTTGGAGAAGACGAAGAAATTGCATGCGACAAACATTGAGGGCAAGGGAGCGTTTCAGGACGTGATCACTTCTATGCGGGAGGATCTTGCCGTTGTCGATGAGACCTCAGACGAGGCCAAGCAGGCGATCCGTCGATTAGTGAGAGATCCGTGAGCTGCACTTCAGTCCAGCGTCTAGACTACCGCGTAGGCATAGCCTCGGCCCTTTCAGGTCAGCACGCGGAGTGTGGTCTCCGGAGCCTTGTCGAGCACCCGCAACAGGGCGCGCGCCGCACCGGTCGGGCAGCGTTTCCCCTGTTCCCAGTTGCGGATCGTCTCGTGCGGCACGTCGATGCGCCGCGTCAATTCGACCTGGGTGAGCCCGAGCCGCCGGCGAACCCGGCGTGCGTATCGCGCCATGTCCTGCATGGCCTCGGCGTCGTCCTCCTGCTGCTGCAAGGCGATCTCCGCCCCGGTGGTGCCGTCCACCGCCGCGGGGTCGATCCTCCCTTCGGGGAGGGTTGCCGGATCGCCCGGATCAATCCTGACGTACGTTTATGGTCTCGGGCTCCGACCGCGCAGCCCGCGCGGGGATGCGCGACCATGTCATCGATGGGGCGGCCTGTTCCAAACTATCGAAGACGAGCTCGAGACGCGCCAGCCGCTCGCGCACGTCCTGCACGTCACGGCGGAGTTCACCGACGTCGCGGCGCAATTCCGAGATAGCCGCGTCCGTCCGGGCTATCGCCGCGTCGGCTCCGGCCTGCCCCTTCGACCACCGCACCCCGAGCCCGCCCCCGACGCTGCTCACCGCGATCAGCAGCGTCGCGCCCACCGCGATGATCGCGGTCGTCTCGGGACTCGGCCTGCTCACGCCGGCGAGGTTGACAGCCCGACCGCGGAGGCGCCACGCCGGGGAGCCCGTATCCATGAGTGCTCCCGTCCCGCCGAAGCGTCGACCTGCGGGCGGTCCTCCGTCGCACCGCGCCGAGGGTCGCAGGCCCTGCTCCCGCACCGGATGCGCGGCGCGCCGGGTCAGCCCCAGATGTCCCCGACCGTGTATCCCTCGGGGAACGGGTCGCTCGGATCGATGACGTATTGGGAGAAACCCGTGATCCAGGCCTGGCCGCTGATGGTGGGGACCACCGCGCGATAGCGGTCCACCCGCGTCTCCCGGATGAGGCGGCCGGTGAACACGGTGCCGAGGATCCCCTCGTGGTGGAAGTCCTCGTGCAGGGCGAGGGCTCCGCGGGCGTGCAGCGCCGCCATCGTGGCGCAGGTGCCGGTGCCGCAGGGGGAACGGTCGAGGGCGCCGGTCCAGGTCTCGGGACGTTCCCAGTCGAGCTGTCCGGTGGACACGACGGCGGCGTTCTTCTGCGTGGCGCCCGCCCGGGTCGGAGGTCCGGAGAGCACGCCGATGGTGATGCCCTCGATCTCCGGGTTCTCCGGATGCACCACGGGGAGCTGCTCGCGCGCCGCCGCCTTGATCATCTCGCCCACCCGGGCCACCTCCCCCGCCCGCTCCGGGGTGAGCTCGAGCCCGTGCCGCGTGGCGTCCGCGATCACGTAGAACATGCCGCCGTAGGCGACGTCGACCTCGACCGGGCCGAGGTGGGGCACCTCGATGGTCCGGGCGACGTGCACCGCGAAGGCCGGCACGTTCTCGAAGGTGACGCGGCGGACCCTGCCGTCCTCGACCGCCGCCTCCACCTCGATGAGTCCGGCCGGAGTCTCGAGCCGGAGCCGGGTGAGCGGTTCTTCGACCGCCACCATGCCGGTCTCGATGAGCGCAGTCACCACGCAGATGGTGTTGGTGCCCGACATGCCGGGGTACTCCACCTGCTCCATGATCACGAAGCCCGCGTCCGCCTCCGGGTGACTGGAGGGCAGGACGAGGTTGCAGTTGGCGGCGGGATAGCCGCAGGGCTCGCGCAGCATGCGCTTGCGCAGGCCGTCGGCGCGGGTGGCGAGGTGGCGCATCTTGTCGAACATGGTGTCGCCGGGCACGTCGAGCACCCCGCCGACGATGACCCGGCCATGCTCTCCCGCCGCGTGCAGCTCGACCGCGTGAATCATGCGCGAGAGTCGCATGCGCCCTCCTCGGCGAACGCGGCCGCCGCGCCGGGTCCGGCCCCCGCCGCCCGGGCGACCTCGCCGCGGGGCCTGCCCCGGTGCGCCGAGACAGCGCGCGGGCGCCGGCGGCGCGGCCGGCCGGATCCCGCGGGACGCAGCCCGAACCGTCGCCCTCGTGCGAATGCCGGAAGCTCGTGCATGGATGCCGCCACGCGCGGACTCTTCCGCGTCAGCCCAGGTAGGCGCGCTTGACGTCGTCGTTCTCGAGCAGCTCCCGGTTGGACCCCGCGAGGGTGATCTCGCCGGTCTCCATGACGTAGCCCCGGTCCGCGATCTGGAGGGCCATGAACGCGTTCTGCTCCACCAGCAGCACCGGCACGCCCTGATCGCGCACCTGCTGCACCGCGGCGAAGACCTGCTCTACCAGCATCGGGGCGAGGCCCATGCTCGGCTCGTCGAGCAGCAGCACCCGGGGCTTGGACATGAGCCCCCTCGCCATCGCGAGCATCTGCTGCTCGCCGCCGGAGAGCGTGCCCGCGACCTGCCCCATGCGCTCCTCGAGTACCGGGAACATCTCCAGCACCCGCTCGCGCGACTCGGCGATGCCCTCCTTGTCGGTGCGCACGAAGGCGCCCATCCCGAGGTTCTCCTCGACCGTGAGGCGCCCGAAGATGCGCCGGCCTTCCGGGACCTGCACGATGCCCATCTTCACGATGTCGTGGGGCATGATCTTGCCGAGCGCTTGGCCCTCGAGGCTCACCTCGCCTTCCGCGGTGGGAAGCACCCCGCTGATCGCGCCGAGGGTCGTGGTCTTGCCCGCCCCGTTGGCGCCGATGAGGGTGACGATCTCGTCCTTGTCGACGCTGAGCGAAACGCCGTGCAGAGCGTGGATCTGTCCGTAGAAGACGTGCAGGTTCTCGACGTCGAGCACCGCCACCGCGCTCACCCTCCCGCCCGCATCTCGACGCTCGCGGTGCCGAGATAGGCTTCGATGACCTTCGGGTCCGCCTGCACTTCGGCCGGCGTGCCCTCCGAGATCTTGACCCCGTGGTCGAGCACCGACACCCGGTCCGACATCCCCATCACCACCCGCATGTGGTGCTCGATCAGCATGATGGTGATGCCGAACTCGTCGCGCACCCGCTTGATGAACTCCGTCATGTCCTCGCTCTCGCGCGGGTTCATCCCCGCGGTCGGCTCGTCGAGCATCAACAGCCTGGGCCGGGTGGCGAGCGCGCGCCCGATCTCCAGGCGGCGCTGCTCTCCGTAGGACAGATTCCGCGCATAGATGTCGCCCCGTCCCCGGAGTCCGATGAAGTTCAGCAGGCGGGTCGCCTCTTCCGCCGCCCGAGCCTCGTCGTCGCGCGTGTGGCGGGTGTTGAAGACCGCCCCCCACCAGCGGGACTCGAGGTGCATGTGCATGCCGACGAGCAGATTCTCCATTGCGGTGATGTTGCGGAAGAGCCGGATGTTCTGGTAGGTGCGGTTGATGCCGGCCTTGGCCACCGCGTCGGGAGTGACGCCGTCGATGCGGTGCCCTCGAAACCAGATCTCGCCGCCGTCGGGCTGATAGAACTCCATGATGCAGTTGAAGACCGTGGTCTTCCCCGCCCCGTTGGGTCCGATGACGCTGTGGATGGAGTTTTCGACGACCTCGAGATAGAGGGCGTCGACCGCGACCAGCCCGCCGAAGCGCTTGGTCAGGGCCTTGGAGACGAGAATGGGCTCGCTCACCGGGAGGACTCCCCCCCCGCCGGCGGCGCCGCGCCGCCCGTCTCCGCCGCGAGCTGCGCCTCGACCGCGGCCCGCGTCTGCTCTTCGAGCTGCATTTCGCGGCGCCTCGCGGCGGAAGGCCACAGGCCGGCCGGGCGAAGCCGCATCACCGCGACGATCGCAATGCCGTAGAAGAAGAAGCGGTACTCGCCGAACTCGCGCAGCAGCTCGGGCAGGCCGATGAGCGCGAGCGCCCCCACCACCACTCCGGGCAGGCTGCCCATGCCGCCGACGATGATGAGGGCGAGCACGTTGACGGAGATGATGAGCTGGAAGCTGTGCGGATAGATGGACGTGAGCATGGTGGCAAAGATCGCGCCCGCGAGGCCGGCGAAGGCCGCGCCGAGCCCGTAGGCGAGCAGCTTGACGTTCACCAGGTTGATGCCGAGCGCCTGCGCCACGTCCTCATCGTCGCGGATCGCGGTCCAGGCCCGGCCGAGGCGCGAGTTCTCGAGGCGATACGCGAAGTAGGCGGCGACCCCGGCCGCCCCGAGCGCGATGTAGTAGAGCTCGATGGGATCGTCGACGGCCGCCCCGGTGAAGAGATAGGGAGGCGGAATGTTCAGCACGCCCTGCGCCCCCGCGAGCACCGGGGCCGCGAAGTCCGAGAGCACCAGAACGCGCACGATCTCTCCCAGGCCCAGGGTCGCGACCGCGAGGTAGTCCCCTCGTATCTTGAGCACCGGAATGCCGAAGAGGACGCCGACGAAGACGGCCATGATCACCGCCACCCCCATCGCCCACCACCAGTTGAACATCGGGAACCACTCGACGCGCTGCCCTATCGCGTAGGGGCTGTCCGCGGTGAGGAGGGCGCAGGTGTAGGCCCCGACCGCGTAGAACGCGACGAAGCCCAGATCGAGCAGCCCCGCGAGGCCGATCTCCAGGTTCAGCCCCATTCCCATCAGGATGAAGAGCCCGATGAAGAGCATCACCTGGCCGATGAAGTTGCCGGCAACGAGCGGGAAGAGGATCAGGACGATGAACAACAGCAGCGCGACTCCGCTTCCGCGCAGTATCCGTTGCCGCCCCGGCGGGAGGGCGCCGAACCTCTCGCCGAGACGGGCGCGATTCGCATCCCAGACCGCGATCACCGCCGCCGCGGCGAGGCCGATGGCGAGCGCCCCCCGGGGCCGCAGGCCATCCCAGGTGAAGAACCACTCGCGGACGGGATCGAGCGCCTCTTCCTGGGCCAGGAGCTGGATGAGCTCCTGGAACACGCCGATGGACGCGATCCACACCAGAGCGTAGATGACCGGGCGCCGGGTGCGCGGCGAGAGCCGGTAGAGCAACGCGCCGATGGCGCCGGCCAGCGCCCCGGCCACCACCAGCACCACCACGCCCAGCCCGAGGCCCAGACCGGAGGTGAGCATCTCGTAGAGCTGCGGGGTCAGGGAGATGAACATGAAGCGCAGCTTCACCATGCTCATGATGATCGGGAGCACGCAGAGCACCGCGCCCGCCACGAGACCCGCCCCCGCGCCGAGCAGACATGCGGCGCCGAGGCGCGCCTCGCCGGTCTTGCGCACCACCTGAATCCCCGACCACATCGCGAAGACCAGGAGCAGGGACTGGCCCAGGGTGAGACCGGTCGGATAGGCGGCGTCCTCCGGCAGCCAAGCGAAGATCCAGCGCTCATGGAAGAGGTGGAGAATGCCGACCAAGGCGGAGAAGATCCCGGTCGCGCCGAACGAGATGCCGGCGATGGCGGCGTGACCGAGCGGAGTGCGTTCCTTCTCGCGTTCGCGGTAGCTCGATGCGATGACGTCGAAAGCCATGGGTGTGCCTCAGGCGCGCTGGGTCGCGAGCCGCTCGCCCAGGATTCCCTGCGGGCGGAAGATGAGCACCATCACCAGCATCGTGAAGGCGATGAGGTCCCGGAGCTGGTAGGGCGCCCTGATGCCGACGCCGTCGAGGAAGAGCGCCGGCCCCACCGACTCGACCACCCCGAGGAAGAATCCCCCGAGCATCGCGCCCGGCACGTTGCCGATCCCGCCGAGCACCGCCGCGCTGAACGCCTTGATGCCCGGCAGGAAGCCGGTGAAGTAGTAGATCTGGTTGTACACCATGCAGAAGAGCACGCCGCCGATGCCGGCCATGCAGCCACCGAGGATGAAGGTGAACACGATGATCTTGTTGACGTCGATGCCCATCATCGCCGCCGCGTCGCGGTCCTCGGACACCGCGCGCATCGCGGTGCCCATCTTGGTCTTGTTGACGACCAAGTAGAGCGCACCCATCGCGGCGAGCGCGATGAGGATCACGAAGGGCTGGGTGTAGGGGATGCCGAAGCCGAAGATGACCATCTCGCCCTCCAGCCACACCGGGTCGGGATAGGCGCGGACTGAAGAGCCGTACATGCCCCGGAAGGAGTGCTGCAGGAAGAACGAGGCCCCGATCGCGCAGATGAGCGGGGCGAGAGTGCGTATGTGGCGAAAGGGCCGGTAGCAGATGCGCTCCACCACCAGCGCGATCACGCTGCAGGTGACCATCGCCAGCCCCATGATCAGGACCATCGAGATGACCGGATGCGCGTCCAGGTATCCGGAACGGTACAGTCCGTTGGCGAGGAAATAGGAGGTGAAGGCCCCGCACATCATCACGTCACCGTGGGCGAAGTTGATGAGGCGCAGGATTCCGTACACCATCGTGTAGCCGAGCGCGATGAGGGCGTAGACCCCGCCGATCATCAGCCCGAACATGAAGTTGTCGAACCACTGCTCGCCGGTGTAGCGCCCCTGGATGAGGGTTCCGATGGTGCCGCCCACCACGACGAACACGATGAGGATGCGCAACCCCCACAGCACCACGTCCACGAAGGTGATGCGTCTCAACGCCTCGAGCCGGGCCGCCATGCCTGCGCTCGGAAGTGCCGCTGCCATCGCTGTCTCCTGTCTCCGAGGAAGCGCTCGCCCTCGTCGAGGTCCGTCCGTGTTCGCCCGCTCCGGGGCGGCGAGCCGCCGCCCGCTCGTGCTCCCGGCAATGCGGACGGAGACCTGAGCTCCTGCCCTGAACGGGCGAGGGGGATGGGCGGCAGCCCGCCCATCCCCCTGCTACCGGACCTTCAGATCCCCGTCAGGGCGGCTCGGCGCATGGCCTGCGCCTCAACCCTCAGAGGGATAGATCTTCTTCGGGTTCGTGCCGATGTCGAAGGTCGAGGGATCCGGATCCGTGATCTGGTAGACCGCGAACGCGAATCCGGCGCAGTCGCCGTGCTCGTTGCACTCGATCGGACCGCCCATGCCGTCGAAGCCCTCGGTCGCGAAGAGGGCGTCACGCAGCGCCTTGCGCCCGATGTAGGTATCGCCCGAGTCGTCCTTGACCGCGACCTTCTCGATCGCCATCAGCAGGATCGCGCCCGCGTCGTACGCGTTGACATGGTAGGCCTGCGTGGGATTCTCGCCGTACTTGTCGCGGTAGTTCTGGAGCATCCTCGGATAGTCGTCGCCCAGCGCATCGGCGGAGGTGTTGTCCACGCTGGTGAAGCGCAGCCCCCTCGCCGACTCGCCCGCCGCTTCGTAGAAGCCCGGGGTCATCGCGGTCGGACCCGAAACGACGATGGTGTCCTCGAGGCCGGAGATTTCGCGGACCTGCCGCGTGATCTGAGCCGACGCCGCGACGAAGATCGGGTAGTACAGAACGCAGGGCTTGGCGGTGGCGACACCGGTCAGCATGGGACGCATGTCGACGTCGGTCGGCGTGACCGCCTCGCGCGCGACCACCTCGCCGCCCAGCGTCTCGAACTCCCTCTCCGCCACCCGCACGAGCTGTTCCGCGTAGGGACTGCCGTCGTGCACGGTGGCGAGCGTCTGGCACCCGAGCTCGTCCTTGAAGTAGGCGGCGTCGCCCGCACCCTGGGCGAGGTCGTTGTAGATGGTGCGCAGGTAGCCGTGGTAGCCCGGCTTGCGATCCGGAGCGGTCAGCGCCGGCGCGGTCGTGGAGGTGCCGACATTGACGATGCCCGCCGTCCACCGGATGGGCGCGACCGGGGTGGCCGAGCTCGAGCAGTCGGGTCCGACCACGGCCACGATGTTGCGGTTGGACGCGAGCTTGGTCGTCGCGATCTGGCCGCCCTCCGCGTTGCACTGGCTGTCTTCCGCGATGAGCCGGATCTTGTGACCCGCCACCTCGTTGTTCCAGTCGTCGAAGGCGAGCTCCACGCCGCGCTTCTGGTCGAGGCCGAGGCCCACATCGGGGCCCGAGAGCGTCCAGTAGCCGCCGATGAACATCGGGGCGCCCTCGCGGATCTTGACGACCCCGATCTCGTCGGTCACCGGGCCCATGGTCTCCGTCGCGAGCGCCGGCGTGGCGCCGACGACCATTGCGGACAGAGCCCACAACGTACGGATCAGAATGCTTCTCATGATGGTCTCCTCTCTATGGGATCTTCTGCCTGCCGTGCACGAACGGGAAGCACCGGAGACCCCGACCGAACTGCGCCTGCGGCACCGGCCGGTATCACTCCCTGCCCCCATTGTCCCGGCGGCGGAGCTTAACCCCACCGGATCGAGCTTGTCCATCGCCCCGGGGTGAGAGTCAGGACCATTCAGAAGTCGAGTTGCGGGGTTCGAAGTACTGGAATCAGGCGAT
>CAYFYD010000059.1:0-13683 GCA_964347195.1 uncultured Ectothiorhodospiraceae bacterium | reverse complement strand
GGCCGCCGGTACTCGACGAGGCGCGGAAAGACCCACTGCACGAAGTCGGCGGGATCGATCGCGGCGCAGGAGTCGAGCGACTTCTCGCGCCGGTAGGCGTCCAGGTTCCGGTCCAGAAACTCCTCCGCGTAGTAGAGCGGCTTCGGTTGGGCGCGCTGGCGCCTGAGCAGGGCCTCCTCGCGCTCCGGCCCGACGTGGAGATAGAGCACCAGGGTATTGGTGGCGAGCACGGTGAGGGCGTCGGTGCCGCCGAGTTCGCACACGCTGCCGCCCGCGTCATTGACGAAGTGGGGGTAGTCGTAGATGTCGTGCGACTTGTCGATGAAGTGCACCACATCGCGCATCGCGTTGACCTCGGCTTCGCGGTGCAGGCGCTGGCGGCGCTTGAACTCCCCCACCGAGAGACCGCCGCACGCCGGGTCGCCGAGCTTCCCGAGAAAGGCGCAGATGGGATCGAGGTTGTTGACGGTGAGGTTGCTGGTGATGGTGATGGAGTCGCTGCGCAGCAGGTCGCGCAGGAGCGGCACCCTCATCGCCTCGCGCTTCACGTTGTCGAGAAAAGGTTCCTGGAGGTACTTCGTGCCGATCCGGTAGTCGCCCGAATAGTGAAACCAGTTCGTCTTGGGAAGCTTGTTCGCGAGCGTCGTCTTGCCCGCCCCGGACATGCCGAGCAGCGTGACCGCCTTGTGCTTCCAGCGCACGAATTCGTCCGGAGTCATCCGCATGGCAGAGGGGGGCCAGGGCTGGCTTCCTGTCCGGCAAGGGGCGGCGAGGGCGTCTTCAGTGGCCCGTTTCGGGGAGCATTGCGTTGTCTGTGTGCCAGGTTGCGCCTCATGGAGTGCCCGGCGCCCCCGCGGCAGGCACCCTCACACCCGTCGTCGACACTGAATCGCGGCAAGAAAATGGTCCCGAGAGGGGGGCGGCGGCCCTTGGTGAGGGATGGGAAATACGACTACATTCGTGGGCGGGTTGCAACAAGGACGCCCGGCCGCTCCCGGACCCGCTGCGCGCCGCTCGAACCATGCTCCGGCTCTCCGAAAAGATGTCCCGGCTCGGCACCGAGACCGCCTTCGAGGTGCTGGCGCGGGCGGATGCGCTCTCCCGGCAGGGCCGCGACATCGTCAACCTCGGCATCGGCCAGCCGGACTTCAAGACCCCGGCGCACGTGGTGGAGGCGGCGGTGAGGGCCCTGCGCGACGGCCACCACGGCTACACCCCGGCGCCCGGGATCCTGGAGCTGCGCGAAGCGGTCGCCGCCGACATCGCGGCGCGCCACGCGGTCGAGATCGACCCGGGCCGCATCGTGGTGGTCCCCGGCGGCAAGGTCACGATGTTCTTCGCGATCACGATGTTCGGCGAAGCGGGAGCGGAGATCCTCTACCCCAACCCCGGCTTTCCCATCTACGAGTCGGTGATCGAGTGGAGCGGCGCCCGCGCGGTCCCGATCCCCCTGATCGAAGAGCGGGACTTCTCCTTCGACGCGGAGGCGGTGCTCGACCTGATCACGCCCGCCACCCGCCTCGTCATCCTCAACTCGCCCGCCAACCCCACCGGAGGCGCGGTGCCGCGCACGGAGATCGAGCGCCTGGTGGAGGGATTGCTCGACCATCCCGGGGTCGCGATCCTGAGCGACGAGATCTACTCGCGCATGACCTACGACGGGCGCGAGCACGTGTCGCTGCTCGACTTTCCGCAGGTGGCGGAGCGCCTCATCCTGCTCGACGGCTGGAGCAAGACCTACGCCATGACCGGCTGGCGCTTAGGATACGCGGTGTGGCCGAAAGAGCTCGTGGAGAGCGCGACGCGCCTCGCGGTGAACTGCCATTCCTGCGTGAACGCGGCCGCGCAGTTCGCGGGCCTCGCCGCCCTCACCGGCCCGCAGGACAGCGTGAGTGAAATGGTGGCCGCCTTCGACCGCCGCCGCCGGGTGATCGTCGAGGGCCTCGGTAGCCTGCCCGGAGTGCGCTGCCGCACCCCCGGCGGGGCCTTCTACGCCTTTCCCAACGTCACCGGCACCGGTATGGACGCACGCACCCTCCAGGGCCGCCTGCTCGAGGAAGCGGGAGTGGCGACGGTGGCCGGCCCCAGCTTCGGCGCGCACGGCGAAGGGTATCTGCGCTTCTCCTACGCCAACAGCATCGAGAACATCGAGCGGGCGCTCGAGCGCATCGCTACGCTGCTCGCCTGATCGGGCTGGCGCTCCGGGACCAGCCGGACGCCGATCGCCCCGAACGTTCAGGCAACATCTTGCAGTCTGTTCGCCAAGTCGGATCCGGTGGTTGCCGGCGGAAGCGGCTTGCCATCGGCGCGATAGAGCTCGACAACCTCTTCCACGATGACGCATAGCTCCTCGAACACTTCCCGCTCGTCCAAACCGTGGCAGCCACCGAGGAACAAGCCCGGACAGCTCCCGATGTAGCACCCGTCTTCCTGCGACCACTCGACCAGCTTTACGTAACGCGCGCTCTCTTTCATCTCCGCGAACCCTCGATAGCCCGGCGGACGGCCCGAATCTGATACTGGTACGCGTCATCTCCGAGCCTTCCGGAAATCGTGACCGGTCTCGGCAACCCGGGATGGACGAAATTCCGATGGCTCCCCTTTCCTCCGCGATTGGTGAATCCGGCGCGTTCGAGCTCCTTTACCAAGTCTCGAACCTTAGGCGGCACCCGGCCTTCCCGTGTCCGTGTGTCGAGGAGCCATTCTCCGTCATCCGCGAGGGTCGGCGCCACCGGCGAGCGGCGCTCCGAGGTCGGCCGAGCGTCAGCCCGGAGCCGGCGCCGAGACCGCCTGACCGCGCGGGAGCAGCAGGATCAGCGCCATCATCAGGACCAGCGGGGGCAGCATGCACAAGAGCAGTCCCCGCCAGCCCACGAACTCGAGCAGCACTCCCGCCGCCAGGGTCAGGGTGGCCATCGAGCCGAACACGATGACGTCGTTAAGGCCCTGCGCCTTGAAACGCTCGGCGTAGCGGTAGGTGGTGGTGATCAGCGTGCTGCCGGCGGTGAACAGGAAGTTCCAGCCCACCCCCAGCGCCACCAGCGCGACCGTGAAGTGAGCCGTGCTCTCGCCGAGCAGCGCGGTGGCGGCGGCCGCGGCGAGGAAGGCCACCCCGGCGGTCATGACCGGGTAGGTACCGAAACGCAGGATCAGCGACCCGGTGAACAGGGAGGGCAGATACATGGCCAGGATGTGGCTCCCGATCGCCCAGGCGGTCACGTCGAGCGCGTGTCCGTGCTGGGCGTGCATGGAGATCGGGGCCGCGGTCATCATCATCGACATCACCGCGAAGGAGATGGCGGCGGCCGCCACGGAGACCACGTAGACCGGTTGGACGAGGATGCGGCCGAGGGGGCGCTCGGCCGCATCCTCGGCGCTCTCCTGTCCGGTGCCGCTCTCGTCCCGGTAGGCGAGGAGCAGGCACGCCGCCAGCAGGTGGAAGCCGCAGAGCGCGAGAAAGGCGCCGGCGAAGGGGGCTTCCGGCACCCAGTCCCGGCCGTGCCGGCCGAGCTCGGGTCCCACGACGGCGGAAACGAGGCTCACGAGCAGGAGCAGGGAGACGGCATGGCCCACCCGGGCCGGCGCCACGTTCTCCGCCGCGGCGAAGCGGTACTGGTGCACGAAGGCCTGGTTGGCGCCGAGCACGGCGGAGGCGGCGCATACCCCCGCGAAGCTCTCGGCCGCGATCGACAGTGCGGCGGCGACCGCGGCGACCGCGGCGAAGAGGCTCCCGAGCACGAAGCCGGCGCGCCGGCCGAGACGGCGCATGATGGCGGCGGCGGGGTAGGCGCAGGCTCCCAATCCGACCACGTGAGAGGCGACCGGCAGGGTGGCGAGCGCCGGGTCCGGAGCGAGCGTGAGCCCCACCAGCCCGCCGACGAGCACGACGAGCGGAGCCGCCACCCGGTTGAGCATGGTGGCGAGGCTCAGGATTGCGAGGTTGCTCTGCGATCGGGTCAAGCCCATCATCCCTTCGTCTCCCGGCTCGACATCCGCACTGGGCGTTCGGCCACGTCCTCAGCCGATTTCTTCGAGCACCTCCCGCACGTTGGCCGCGATCTCCTCCACCGGCTCTTCGCCGAAGTACAGCGCACGCACCACCCCGGCCGGATCGATGAGATAGCCGACGGTGGAGTGGTTCACGAGGTAGCGCTCCTCCGGCTGGCCTTCGGGGATCTCGAAGTAGGCGCCGTAGCGGCGCGCGATGGTCCGCAACTCGTCCTCGCTGCCGGTCAGCCCGAGAAAGCCGGGGTCGAAGTACTCCACGTACTCGCCGAGTCGCGCCGGCGTGTCGCGCACGGGGTCCACCGAGACGAGCACCCCGACGAAGCGCGCGGCATCTTCGGGGGGCAGGGAGGTCTTGACCGAGCGCATGCGGGCCAGCGTCGCCGGGCAGATGTCGGGGCAGAAGGTGTAGCCGAAGAAGAGGAGCACCGCGTTGCCTCCGAGGTCACCGAGACCGATGCGCTCCCCGCGCTGGTCGGTCAGTTCGAAGGCCCCGCCGATCTCGTAGCGACCGAGACCTCCGGCGCCACCGGACCGCTCACTCACGACGGGGTCTTCCCGGCTCATGCCGCCGACCGCCATACCGGCGGCAAGGGCCACGATGACTATCCCGCCGATTGCGAGCTTGTGGGAGAGCTGCCTCATGTGCGCATCGAGCGGCGCGCCGCTACCCGGCGCGGCGGCATTCTACACAACGCCGCGGCGCCGCTTCCGAATGTTCCTGCGGACGGGTGGCAGGGCTCTTCAAAAGTCGGCTTGACGGCTTCAGACTCCGAGCTTCGGGATTGGTTGACCGGGATGGATTCCCGCTTTCGCGGGAATGACGGGAGGGGGCGCGGGAATCCATCGCCTGATTCCAGTACTTCGAACCCCGCAACTCGACTTCTGAATGGTCCTGGGACGGGGGGTCCGGCCGTGCAGAGGGCCCGTGAGGGGTGTATAACTGAGCGGGCGCAGCGCACCGCTCTCACCGGCGAGCTCCGGAAGGGCGACACGGAGTGCGCGGAGCGCCAGCGGGGGGCAGGCGATGGCACTCGGGTTCCTGAAGAAGCTGTTCGGGGGCGGCGGCGGATCCGGCGGCACCCACGAGGCGCCGCCGCAGGACTACAACGGCTACACCATCGTCGCGACGCCGCAGCGCGACTCCGGAGGGTGGCGGGTGATGGGCGTCATCAGCAAGGAAGTCGACGGAGAACGCAAGACCCACACCTTCGTCCGCGCCGACACCAATCCGGATCTCGACGGTACGGTGGACCTGACGGTGCGCAAGGCGAAGCGGCTGATCGACGAGCAGGGGGACGGCATCTTCGCGTAGCCGCGGGTCGGGTCGGGGTGGTGTCAGGAATTCCGGGTTCGGGCCGCCTCGGCCGGGTCCCGCCGGATCGGCCATACCTGCCAGTGCAGCAGCTCGAGCCGGACCGGCCAGCGGGGCCGCGGACGCTCAGCCTCCCTCGTCGCGAAGGGCCGCCCACGCCCGCTCGAAGCGCTCCAGGTTCTCGGCGGTGTAGGCCCGGTAGTCGAAGTCGAGCGCGGAGTGGATCTCCTGCACCATGCTCCACAGGCTCTCGCGCAGCAGCGAAGCGCACTTCATCGCGGCATAGCGGTGCCCGAGGTCCGCGGTAATCGGCGCGCCGAAGTAGTGCTCGAGCAGCCACTTCTCCTCGCTCTCGCCGAGCTCGCTGTTGGAGGCGAGCCCGCCGAGGTCGAAGAGCGGACTGTTGAAGCCGGCGTACTCCCAGTCGACCAGCCAGATGCGTTCGCCGTCGTCGATGAAGTTCGCCGCGATCAGGTCATTGTGGCCGAAGACGATCTCGATCGCTCCGACGGTGCGCTCCAGCTCGAGCGCGATGCGGGCGAAGCGGCCGAGCTGCGGCGCCATGCGGCTCTCGCCCTCGCGCAGCGAGGCGAGGTAGTCGCGCACGACCTGGAACACCCAGAACATCGGGGCGGGCCCGCGGAAGTGCTCGGGGATCTCGCGGTGACAGGCTCGCAGCACGGGCAGGATGCGGGCGAGGGTGGGCGGGTCGCGCACGTCTTCCGGTCCGAGGGTTCGCCCCTCGACCATGCGCATGACGAGAGCCCCCGGCTCGAAGTGGACGATCTCGGGCGCAACCCCCGCCCGGTGGGCGGCGCGCGCGCTCGCCGCTTCGCTCGCACGGGAGATTCCGTGCCGCGGATTGTCCTCTCCGATGCGGACCACGAAGCACTCGCCCGCGTGCCGGACCACGAAGTTCGTGTTGGTGATCCCGCCTTCGAGCGGCACGGGCTCGACCGGGCCCGTCCAGCAGGAGAGCCGGGCCGCCTTCTCCCGTGCCGGGTTCACGTTCGGAGCGCGCCCACGTTCCGGCGCACCGCGACCGCGCTCCGGTCGCGACGATGCCGGCGCCCGGCCGGCGGGAGCCCGTGCAGAGCACCCGGCGGGGAACGGTCTCCGCGCCGCTCGACCGGCGCCTCACGCCGCATTGCCGCGGCGGAGCGCCCCGCGCCCGATGGTTGCCGGGAAGCGGGGCCGGGAGCATGGAGTGCGGGCCGTAACGAAAACGTCACATGTTCCATTGAGCGCTTCAGCCGTCGTAGGCCACGAACTTCATCGCCTGATAGACGCTCCGGCGCACTTGGCGGCGCTTGAGGCGCGAGTGCAGGAAGCGATTGAGCCCTGCCGCGAGCAGCTCGACGACCTCCGCGGGGGGATGCGCCCGCACTTCCTCCCTCGCCGCCATCACCGTTTTCAGCAGGTGCACGGACACGATGAACTCGCCCGCCCCGTGGTCGAAAAGCCCTTCGACCGCGTCGTCCATGAACGCGCCGGCGTCGTCCACCCGGAACGAAGCGGCCTCCTCGCCTTCCACAGTGTAGGGCGCGTTGCGGCCGCTGAAACAGGCCATCTGAAGGAGAGCGGCCGGCCACAGCTCGGGATACTTCGTGCACTGCTCGCGCACCGCGCTCGCGAAGGTGATCCCGTGGGTGAAGTCGAGCCACCCCACATTGTCGTCGATGGGGATGCGGATCCGATCCTGCTGCGCGACGTCGAACGTGAGAAGGTTGCGGGCGTTGGCGCCGAGCAGGGCATGGTAGAGCCGCGCAGGCGGAGCCGCGCTGAAGGACGCGGCCCGGGACAGCGCCTTGTTGATGCCGAGCCCGCGCCAGTCGGCGGGCGCCGGCGCCACTCCGTTCTTCGTCCTCCCCCAGCGGGCGAACGCCTTCGCGTAGCCCCGGAACTCGGGGATGAGGTCCTCCCGGGTCGCGAACACTATCCCCCGCACGAGCGAGAGGAGCAGGGGCTCGGCGACCGCCGCGCCGAGGCGTGCGATGAGACGGCCCGCCTTGGTCACGTAGATCAACGAGTGGCCGAAGTCGTTGTAGTGGGCGAGGGCGGCGCGGGTGAGTCCCCGCTCCAGGTCGCCGAACCCGAGGCCCGCCCCGATGCCGCCCCGCACCATCGCCACCGCGGCCGCTTCGTCCTCACGCTCCACCGCGGCGACGAAGGCCTCTTCCTCGTAGGGCCGGGCGGCGTCGGGGAAGGGGTGGCGGGGCTCCCTCAGCACGTCGTCGGCGACGTGGGCGACCCCTTCCAGCACGCAGGCGAGGCGCTTCTCGTCGTCGCCCTCGTGCTCGTCGTAGAGGGCGAGCCAGTCCGCGACTCCCGCGTAGGCATGGGTCCAGCCGAACTCCATGCGATCGAAGGACCAGTGTATGGTCTCGCGCACCGCGTCGAGGGGGTCGGCGCCGAGCCGGCGCAGGCGCGCGATCTCCCGCGCCATGCGCTCGTAGGCGTTGTCCTCGCGGGCTTCGCCGAGGCCGGCGAGGATCCGGGCCCGGCGCCGCTCGAAGGGCGGGTCCGCGAGGTCGAGCCAGACGTCGCCGTTGCGGATCTCCACCGGGTAGGTGCGCAGGCCTTCGCCGTCGTAGAGGTTCCTGCCGCTGCGCAGATCGAACTTCCAGTTGTGCCAGTTGCAGGTGAGAACGCACTGGTCGTCGAGAATGCCCTCCCGCAGGGGATAGCCCTCGTGCGGGCAGCGGTTGTTGCATGCGACCACGCCTTCCGGCGTGTCGAAGAGCGCGATCTGGCGTCCCGACTTTCGAAACACCAGCCGGCCCCGGTCTTTGAGGGCCTCGAGCGAGGCCGCCCTGGTCCAGGTGCTTCCGGTCATGTGTTTTCCTCCCGGATGTCGATCCGGCAGTGCGGACACGGCCCGGGCTGCGCAGGCCCGGCCGGCCGCCGAGGCCGCCCCGTCGCACAGAGCCCCGAATGCCGCGTCGATGCAACTGTACATCCCGATGAGACGAGTGGCCACCGCCGCCCGGGCGCGGCAGGACCATTCAAAGGTCGACGTCGGGGGATCGTCCGGGCATCGAGTGGCGGTCCCTGGCGTGCCCGAGGGTGCTGTCAGTGCGCCAGTACTCGTTTTCGTGACCAGTACTCGTCTTCGTGAAGGTGATCCTGGCTGGACCCGCGACGAGCAGGCGCAATCCGGACGACAGGCAAGCCACCATGCCGACTTCCGGAGAGCCCTGTCCGCAGGGCAGATTCAGTGCGTGGGTGTCCTCGAACGCCGCCGGACAGCGTAGCTCCTTGATGCAGAGTGTCTTTCTTCGGTTGACGACGACTTCGCCCGAGACGCTCGGGCGTCGACGTAACTCCTTGAATTCTTTGAACACGGGCAAGAGAACCAATCAGCCCTGGCCCTGTCCGGGCGCGGGCGTGCCGCAGCGATGGGTCGCCGCTATGATCCCCTTGCGTGGGTCAGCGGCGGAGGAGTGATCGCGATGTCGAGCGCTCGCACCATCCCATGAGCTTCCGAATCGCCGAACGCTGGTTCGAGCGGAGGAAGGTCGACGACGACATCACCCTGATCCGGGAGCCGCACGTCGATCCCCTGGGCCGCTGCAACATCTGGCACGTGCGCGGGTCGGAGAGCGACCTGCTGGTCGACACCGGCATCGGGGTTGCGGAGCTCCAGCCGGCGGTCGCGGACCTCTTCGGGCACGGCGTCATCGCCTTCGCGACCCATACCCACTTCGATCACGTCGGCGGCCTGCACGAATTCGAGCGCCGGGTCGTGGGCCGCCACGAGGCCGAAGCCATGGCGCGGGGCGACGATCGCTTCTCGCTCTACCGCGAGGACATGGACCCGGAAGTCGTGACGGCGCTCGAGGCCGCGGGCTATCCGATCGCCGAGTGCCTGCTCGACGCCCTCCCCCATGACGGTTACGACCCGCGCGCCTGGCGCGTGGAGCCCGCCAAGCCGACGAGGGTCGTCGACGACGGCGACGTCGTCTCGATCGGCAACCGGCGCTTCGAGGTCCTGCACCTTCCGGGGCATTCGCCCGGCAGCGTGGGCCTGTGGGAAGCGGCGACCGGTACCCTCTTCTCCGGCGACGCGGTCTACGACGGCCCCTTGCTCGACATGCTGCCGGAGTCCGACATCGACGACTATTGCCGCACCATGGAGCGGCTGATGGCCCTCCCGGTCACCGTGGTGCACGCGGGCCACGAAGCGAGCTTCGGTCGAGAGCGCCTCGTCGAGCTGTGCCGCAACTACCTGGACCGCCGTTCCCGGACCTGAGCGCGCGGGTTCCGGGGACCGGAGACGACCCGAACTCGGCCGAGTCATTCCTGCCACCAGCGAAAGCGGGGGCGGGCTTTGCGCGGGAATGGCGGTGTGCTGTATCGCACCTCGCGGATGGAAGGCGCTGGATTCCCGCTTACGCGGGAATGACGGCCTTGTACACGACTGGCGGCCTTGCGCAGGAATGGCGGCCTTGCGCAGGACGCCTCTCTTCGTCATTCCCGCGCCAGCGGGAATCTACGCACGACGGCGCGTCGGAGGAAGAACAGTGACGGCGAGGCCCCCTGGGGGAGGGATACCCGGGGACCGGTGGGCGTTCGGGAAGGTCAGTGACGGCGGGGACCCGTGCGCCCGAACCCCGCCGGGAAGGGCCGAGCGACGGGGACTCGAGCCGACGAAGCGCAACGGGGAAGCGGGTTCCCCTCACCGGAACTCGAGCCCGGACGGCCCGAGGCGCACCCGGCCCCTCGGAGAGGAGAGCTCCGCCCACGTCGTCGCCTCCAGCTCGAGCGTATCCCCCGCGCGGAGGACGATGCCGAGGCCGAGCTGGCAGAGCCCTTCGTCATCGAGGGGCGTGAAGAGCACCGGGCCTCCGGGATAGAGCATCAGCTCGGCGTGCACCCGGCCCGCCACCGGGCCGCAGGGCAGCTCCCCGAGGCGCTCGCCGCGCGCGAGGATGTAGATCCGCTCAGGGTTCGGCACGATGAGAATGTCGTTGACGCGCGCCCGCAACGGGGCGTCGCGCGAGGCGCGGAAACGCTCGCGCACGGTCTCCGCGCTCGCGGGTCCCGCCCAGCCGATCCGCTCGTAGGGGATAGCGGAGGAGTAGAAGGCCGGACTCGCCGTCACGGCGGCCTCCGCCGGCGCCCGGCCCGCCGCTTCGCCCGCCCCCGGCGCCGGCGTTAGCCCCAGAGCCTCCAGCGTCTTCGCATCGATGCTCCCCGACACCGGCAGGCCCCGGTCGCTCTGGAGCGCGCGGATGGCGCTCCGGGTGCGAGGCCCCATCACTCCGTCCGCGGCACCGGGCTCGTAGCCGAGCTCGGCGAGACGCCTCTGCACCGCCTCCACCTGCAGGTCGGGAGCGGCCGCGAGGCGGACGGGGGCCATCGCCGCGATGGCCAGCAACAGAACGACGGACAGGCTCCGGAACTTCAACTGCGTCCCGCAATCAAGGCGGCGCACCGCCCAGGCCCCGGGGGATGCGCTTCTCCGCGTCGTAGAAGGGCAGCGAGACTACCCGCGCCGGGTAGAGGGCGCCGTCCGCCGCCTCGAGCGAGACCTGCTCTCCTTCCCAATCACCCGGCGCATCGAAGCGCACGTAGCCGATGGTGCGTTGCAGATACGGGGATCGGGCGGCGGCGGTGAGCCGTCCGACCTCCCGGCCCGCCCGCCGCACGCGGTGCCGTCCGGGCGGCGTGCCCGGCTCCGCGCTCACCCCGAAGAACGCGCAGCCCCGGCTCGCGGAACGCAGCGCCTCCGCCCCGATGTGGACGGTCTTGTCGAGATCGACGAATGATCCGAGACCGGCCTCGAAGGGGGTCATCGCGGGATCGAGGTCGGTGCCGTTGTCCCTGATTCCGGCCTCGATCCTCCGGATCCCCATGCACTCCAGCGCGCTCACCCGCATGCCGTACGCGGAGCCGGCCTGCACGAGATGCCGGAAGACCCCTTCCCCGTCAACCTCGGGACGGCGCGAATAGAGCTCGAAGCCGAGCTCGCCCGTCCAGCCCGTTCGCGACACGAGAAAAGGCTCGCCCGCGACCTCGCATTCGTGCACGCTGAAGTAGCGCAACGGCGAGGGCGCCGCGCCGTCCAGCATGGGCTCGAGCACCTCCAGCGCACGCGGCCCCTGCACCTGGAGGACCCAGGACCCGGGATCGCGCACCCTCACGTCGTAGCCGGCGCGGTGCGCATGAAGCCAGGTCATGAACTCCCCGTCCGCCAGCACGTACCAGTAGAGGTCCGGTGCGATGTGCAGAACGACGCCGTCCATGAGGATGCCGCCCGAGTGCTTGCAGGCGATGGCGTAGGCGGCCCGGCCGACCCGTAGCCGGGAGAGGTCCCGGCAGAAGATGCGGTTCAGGAAGGGGAGCGCGTCGGGGCCCGCGATCTCGACCGGGTGCTCCGGTACGTCGAAGAGCGCGACGCCCCGGCGCAGGTTCCAGTACGCCTCCACCGGATCCTCTCCGATCGTCAAGGGAAAGAAGCGCCCGCTGTACACCCCCAGCACCGTCTCGGGCGTGATGTACGACGCGAGCCAGGGAGAGCGGGCGAAGCGCTTGGCGCTGACCCGGAAGGTGTCGTCGGTGGACGCGTAGTTGGAAGAAGGATCCGACAAGACCAGACCGCCCGCGTCGTCAGCGCCCCTTCCAGACCGGTCTGCGCTTCTCCGCGAAGGCGCGGGGACCTTCCATGTAGTCCTCCGAGTTCATCATCTTCTCGTACACCGGATGGGCGTTGCGCCCGCGCCGCGTGACCCGCATCGCTTCCTCGAGCGGAAGCGGCATCACCACCGGCATGATCGCCTTCAGGGCCTGGGTCGCGAGCGGCGCGCCCTCGGAGAGCTGGCCGGCGAGGGCGCGGGCGCGCTCCATCAGCCGATCCGCGGGAAGGACCTCGCTCACCAGCCCCCAGTGCCGGGCCTCCGCCGCGCCCATGCGCCGCCCGGTCAGAAAGAGCTCCATCGCCACGTTGTAGGGTATGCGGCGCGGCAGGCGCTGGATGGCGCCCGCGCTCGCGAGAAAGCCCCGCTCCATCTCCGGCAGCCAGAACTCGGCGTGCTCGGCGGCGAGGATGATGTCCGCGGAGAGCGCGAGCTCGAAGCCGCCGCCCACGGTGGCGCCGTTCACCGCGGCGATGACCGGCTTGTAGAGGTCCCAGAGCTCGGTGAGCCCGGCGAAGCCCCCCGGGGACTCGTCGCCCTCGACTTCGTCGGGGCTCTCGGCGGCGGCGACCGCCTTCAAGTCCCAGCCCGCGGAGAAGATGCGCTCGCCCGCCCCGGTGATGATGCCGATCAACAGGTCGTCGTCGTCCTGCAGCACCCGGAACGCGTCATGGAGGGCCTGCGAGGTGGCCTTGTCGATCGCGTTCGCCGGCGGCCGGTCGAGGGTGACCTCGAGGACCTTGCCCCGGCGCTCGGTGCGCACTGCTTCGCTCATCGCTTCCTTCCTCGTGCCCCGCCGCGGCGGGCGACCGGGCTCCTTCCGGATTGATTCGTGCATCGAAATGTAGTCTATATCATCGACCTCCCGGACAATGGCGGAGCGCGTTTTGTGGCTGGCAACTGAAGACGTTCTGGAACCCATCGCGACCGGCGCGGCGATTCTGGGCACCGGGGGCGGCGGGAACCCCTACGTCGGCCGGCTCCGCGCCCGAGAGGCGATCCGGGAGCACGGGCCGGTACCGGTGCTCGCCCCGGAGGAGTTGCCGGACGACGCGCGGGTGGTGTGCGTCGGCGGTATCGGCGCCCCCACCGTCGGCATCGAAAAACTCCGCGACCTGCAGTCCTACCATGCGCTTCGCGCCATCGAGGAGTGCACCGGCGAGAAGGCCACCGCCGTGATCTCCAACGAGATCGGGGGCAGCAATTCGCTCGAACCGCTGATCCCGGCCGCCATCGCCGGCCTGCCGGTGGTGGACGCGGACGGCATGGGGCGGGCCTTCCCCGAGTTTCAGATGAAGACCTGGTTCGTGTACGGCGTGCCCTGCGCCCCGATGGCCCTCGCCGACGAGAAGGGGAACATCGCGATCATCCAGGACGTGGTCGGCCCGCTCTGGGCGGAACGGCTGGCGCGGGCGATCACCATTCAGATGGGCTGCGCCGCCTGCTACGCGGTGGCGCCCAAGAGCGCGGAGCAGGTCCGGCGAACCGCGATCCCCCACACCCTGTCGCTGGCGCGTCGCTTGGGCGGCGCGGTCGCGGAGGCCCGGAGGCGGGGAGCGGACCCGGTGGAGGCGGTGCTGGCGACCTGTCCCGGCCGGGTGCTGTTCGCCGGCAAGGTGGTCGACGTGGCGCGCCGCACCACCGCCGGTTTCGCCCGCGGCAGCACCGGACCAGGGCCATCCCGAAGTCGGAGACATCCCACTGATTCGCCTCGTCTTCCAGCGG
>CAYFYD010000058.1:0-13770 GCA_964347195.1 uncultured Ectothiorhodospiraceae bacterium | reverse complement strand
TCGACGGTCGTGCCGGTCCTGCCGCGGAACCCGACGAGCAAAATGAGAATTGCTGGAAACTCGGGGTCTGAAGCCGTCATGCCGACTTCTGAAGAGCCCGGAAGAGCGCGGGGCGGGGCTTGCCTTTTTCTTCCCGGCGGTGAACCCTTGGATTCCGGCGGCAGTGCCGCCCTTCAACGCGCAGGAGAAGACGATGGCGCTCGAGCTCGGCAGCGACTCCTTCGAGGACAGCACCTTCCTGGAGCCCATCCACATACTGTCCGAAGACTATGGATTCGGCTGTGCCGGCGGCAACAAGTCGCCGCACCTGCGCTGGTCCGGGGCGCCGGAAGGCACCAGGAGCTTCGCGGTGACCTGCCATGACCCCGACGCACCCACCGGCAGCGGTTTCTGGCACTGGGTGGTGGTCAACATCCCGGCCGATGTCAGCGAGCTCGCCCTGGACGCCGGAAACGCCGAGTCCGGCCTGCTGCCGGCCGGCGCCCTGCAGACCCGCACCGACTTCGGCAAGCCGGGATACGGTGGCCCGTGCCCACCGGAAGGCGATCACGCCCACCGCTACTTCTTCACGGTGTTCGCGGTCGGCGCCGAGTCCCTCCCGGTCGAGGCCGACACCTCGCCCGCGGTGGTCGGCTTCATGCTGCACTTCAACACCCTGGAGAAGGCCGCGCTCATGGGCCTCTTCAAGCGCTGAGACGGCGAGGACGCGCACGGAGGGACTGTGAAATGAGCACCGCCAACGCACTGGAGACCCGCTTCGGGATCTGCACCGACCAGAACCTGAGCTTCGACACCCTGGCCGAGCGCTGGCGCCACTTCGAGGCGCTGGGGTTCGACAGCGTCTGGGACTGTGACCACTTCAACCAGACCAGCAACGAGACCGGCCCCTACTACGAGGGCTGGACCCTGCTCGCGGCCCTCGCCACCCGGACCGAGCGGATCCGGATCGGGGTGCTGGTGAGCTGCAACACCTTCCGCCACCCCGGCCTGCTCGCGCAGAGCGCAATGACCGTCGACCACGTGTCCCACGGACGCCTCGAGCTCGGCATCGGCGCCGGCTACACCCACGGCGAGCACGGGCGTTTCGGCATCGAGCTCCCGCCCCCCGGCGACCGGGTGCGGCGCTTCCGCGAAGCGGTGCAGGTCGTCGACAGCCTGCTGCGCAACGACACCACCACCTTCGACGGCCGCTACTACCAGCTCGACGGGGCCTACGTGCGGCCCGCCCCCATCCAGAAACCCCGTCCCCCCTTCACCCTCGGCGCCCACCGGTCCCGCATGCTGCGCATCTGCGCGGAGTTCGCCGACACCTGGAACTCGCTCGGTAGCGTCGAGGAGATCGCCGAGCGCAACCGCATCCTCGACGCGCACTGCGCGGACATCGGACGCGACCCCGGGAGCGTGCGGCGCTCCTTCTACGGCTGGGCGTCGAACATGGCCGAGCAGGGGCTCCCCGACATGTGGGAGAGCACCGGCGCCTTCGAGGACGTCGTGGGCCGCTACCGGGAGGTCGGCATCAACGAGTTCATCATCGACCAGCCCCGCGCCGAACAGTTCGACGTGCTCGAGCGCGTCGCCACCGACCTGATCCCGCGGCTGCGCCACTCCTGAGGAGGGTGCCGGCGGCCGGGCTTCACCGAACCCGGCGGCGATGTCCGCGGCCGACCTCGTCCTCGTCGCCCACGCCGCGTTCATCGCCTTCGTGGTGGGGGGCCAGGCGCTGATCCTGGCGGGCTGGCGGGGCGGCTGGCGCTGGCCCCGCCACCTGCCCTTTCGCGTGCTTCACCTCGCCGCGATCGCGACGGTGGTGCTCGAGTCGTGGTGCGGCGTCACCTGCCCGCTGACCTGGCTCGAGCTCGAGCTCCGCGGGGAGGCGGGAGACCCGGCCGCGACGGGCGGCTTCGTCGCGTACTGGCTGCACCGGCTCATCTTCTACGACGCGCCCTCGTGGGTGTTCACCCTCGTCTACACCCTGTTCGGCGCAACGGTGGTGGCGGCCTTCGTCCGGTACCCGCCGCAACGGCGCGCGCGCCGGGGCTGAGGGCTGCTCCGCGCTCGGGCGGGAACATCCGGGGGTGGCTGCGCCCGGAACAGCGGTCACGCTCTTCAGGGCGATCATCTCCGGCGGCAACGCGCCTGAGGGCCTCGTGGGCGACTCGCTGCGCCCGCTCGGGGGTCACCGTCGCCGGCCAGTACAACCACTGGAGCAGGTCCGACTCGCCGCGCCCGCTCGGGGCACCCGCCCCCGGGCTCCGATGAAGAGGTGGCGCCTGGCAGCCTCCCTCGAGCCTTCGCCCGCGCGGTAGCGGGCGGTAGCGGGCGGTGCATGAGCGCACCGTCTCGCCTTGAATCCCAGCAGGAGGGGAAGACTCCACGCACCGGCCCCGCGATACCAGTATCCATCGGACCCCTTCGTCATGTCGGGGAAGTGTCGCCATGCCCCGAAGGGGTACTCGCGCATCTCGAAGATCCCGAGACCTCGTTGCTCGAGCGCCGCGAAGATCTCGCTCGCTCCCCAACTGAACTGGCGCGACGGCGCCTGAACCCGGTAGTCCGGATCGGCATAGTCCCGGGCTCCCGGCGGCTCCGAGCAGGGAGTCCCGCGGGAGAAGTAGTCGTATCCGACGGTCGGTGTCGTGGCGCTTTCGTCGAAGATCATTGCCGCCGGGTGGGCATCGAGGAAATAGAAGAACCCGTCGTCGGCGAGATTGTCGGCGATGGTCCCCGCCCAGCCATCGAGGTCCGCGAGCCACACGACAGTGCCGAACGAAGTGAAGACGACATCGAACGCGCCACCGCAGACCGGGCCGGCGCCCGTCACGTCCAGCTCGTGGAAGCGGGCCACGGTGTCGAGGCCGGTCTGGCGGGCGAGGCGGAGAGCCTGGCGCGTAGCCACCGGCGAGAAGTCGACGCCGACGACCTCGGCGCCGAGACGTGCCCAGGACAGGGTGTCGATGCCGAAGTGGCATTGCAGATGCAGGAGGCGCTTGCCGCCGACATCACCGACCGCTCCGCGCTCGACATGCCCCAACGTGTTGTTTCCCCGAAGAAACCCCTCGATGTCGTAGAAGGCGCTCTCCATGTGGACGGGAGTGACCTCGTCCCACCAGCGGCGGTTGACGGCGTGATGCGGGTTCATGCCGGCTCGCCACTCATGGAAGCGGCCCCCCGAGCGCGGGAGCCGGGTCCGGGACCGCAGGGTGATCTGCGACTCCCATGAGCGCGGAGGTGGACCGCTGCCTCACGGGGAGGCGCCACACCTGCGACGTCGAGGGGAGCGAGGAAGCCGGGGGCGGTGGTAGACGGGCCGGCCCTCAGTGTATTGCGACCTCGGCCATCGAGGGAGGCCGCGAGGTCCGCGATACGGCTCTCCGGGGGCTGCGGGGCGCGCTCGGGCCGAGGCGGGCGGCGATCACGAGCCGGGCGCGGCGGCGGAAGCGGCCGGCACTTCACAAGCCCGGCCGATGCTGCTCCGTCGTGTACCAGGGGTCGGCCGCTTCGATCGCGGCGCCGACCCGGAACACGGTGGCGTCGTCGTAGGTGCGCCCGACGATCTGGACGCCGGTCGGCACGCCGTTGCGGTCACGGCCGGAGGGCACACTGAGCACCGGGCAGCGCGACATGACGTTGAAGGGATAGGTCATGCACCACCCGAGCATGGGGTCGACCTCGACGCCGTTGATCGTGACCCGCTCCCGGGTCGAGTCGTGGTCGGCGGGCACCGCGGCGAGCGCGTTGGTGGGACAGACGAGCGCGTCGTGGCGTTCGAGCAGCGGGCCCAGCGCGTCGTACATTTCGCCGGCGATGCTCAGGCTCTCCAGGAAGTCCTCGCCCGTGGTCCGCATGCTGGAATCCGCGAACTCGACCGCGTAGGGCATCATCTCGTAGCGGTGACGCCGCAGCACCGCGGCGATCATGTTGCCGAAGAGGTGCCCCAGGTAGCTCCGCGCCGCGCTCATCACCATCGGCGTCCACCCGAGCTCGACCTCCTCGACCTCCGCGCCCGCGTCGCGCAGCTTGTCGAGCGCGTCGCGGGTGTTCCTCTGCACGTCCTCGTCGACCTGGAAGTAGCCGAGGTCCATCGAGAACGCGATCTTCATGCCGGCGACGGAATCGTAGCGCAGCGGCAGGCACAGCTTCGGCTTCAGCGTCGCGATGTCGCGCGGATGCGGGCCCGCCATCACGTTCTGCAGCAGCGCGCAGTCGGCGACCGAGCGGGCCATGGGACCGGAGTGGCAGTAGAAATCGAGATTGAAGGTGCGACCCTGCGGGTTGCGTCCGTAGGGGGGCTTGAAGCCGACCACCCCGGAACAGGCGGCGGGGATGCGGATCGAGCCGCCGATGTCGGAGCCGGTGCCGAGCGGGGCCGCCCCGGAGGCGAGCGTCGCCCCGGTGCCGCCGGAGGAGCCGCCCGGGGTGAACTCCGGGTTCCAGGGATTGCGGGTCACGCCCCACAGGCGGGTGTGGGTGAAGGCAGCGCAGGAGAACTCGGGGGTCGTGGTGCGCAGGTGCATGAGGGCGCCGGCCCGGAAGCAGCGTTCCACGATGTAGCTGGTCTCTTCGGCGACCTCGTCCTTCAGCGCGACGCAGCCCTGGCTCGCGGGCAGACCCTCGATGGGCTCCTCGTCCTTGACGGCGAGGGGAAGCCCCTCAAGCGCCCGCGTCCGCTCTCCGGCCGCGTAGCGCGCCTCCGCCGCACGGGCCTGGTCACGCGCGCGCTCGAAGAAAGTCTGGGTGAAGGCGTTGATGCGGGGGTTCACCGCTTCGGCGCGGGCGATCACCGCGTCCATGAGCTCGACGGGCGAGAGGCGCTTCTCCTTCATCAGGCGCAACGCCTCGACCGCGCCCAGGTAGTGCAGATCGGAACTCTCCATGGTGTCTCCTTCTCCCCCGCGGCGGAGCCCGCGCCGAGGCGCTCGAGCCGGCACGATTGCCTTGCCCGCTATTCCAATCAATCGCCCGATGCGCCGTCAACATCGCCGCGCGGCGTTCCCGCGGCCAGCCCCGGATCCTCGCAACCGCCGGGTGGCCGGAATGGATTCCCGCTTCCATGGAACATCCGCTAAGCCTCTGATTTTTCGTATACGACAGAATGCCTCGATGTTCCTTGCGCGACAGCGGGGGACACAGCTCCCTTGGCATGCTCATCAAGGGAATGACGGCTATGGAGGGGTTGGCGGCGGCCGTGGGAGTGGTGCGTCTTGCCCGGATGGTGTCTTTCCCGCGCCCTGCTCGACTCCGTGCCCTCCATCGATCCCGCCGAGCGGCATCGCCTGAAGCCGCTCGAAGGCGACCTCCCCAGCCCGCTGCGTCCGCCTCCCGGCTGCGCCTTCGCCCCCCGGTGCCCGCACACCGCGCATAACTGCACCGTGCGGCCGCCACCGCTTCGCTCGCTCGAAGCCCGGGAGGCGGCCTGCTATCACCCCTTGGGCGGTTGAGCGGGGGTCGGGGACCGGCACCGGCGATCCCCGTCGACTGCCTGAGCGACCCGCGTCACGGGGGCGTCGTCACGCTGCCACGCAAGAGCGCCCCCGACCTGCTGTCTACGCTGAAGCCGGCCTGCCGAAGGGCCACGAGCACATCCCCCAAGTGAAGACCGTCCAGCAGCAACTCTTCACGTATCGCCCTGGTCAGGACGTCCGCGTAGACATGGCTCGGGCTCTTCGCCCTTGTCGCCGGGATCTCCGCCACCGCATCACGAACGAGACGTGCCGCTGCCTCGCTCGACAGTGGCCGGCCGCCGCCAGGATCGTCCATGCTCCCAGCCTTCCTGATCGTGAGAATCAGGTCCACGGTGGCCACGCCCTCGGAACCGGAATTCAGCCCCTTCACCGAGCGCTGCCCCTTGTCCAGTATGGCCACGTGCACCGGCGGCGCCATGAAGCCCGACTCCCGAAGGGCGCGCTGCACCAACCCCCAGATCCGCCCATTGCTGTTCCCGAACACGATCGACATGCACCGCTCCGGCTTCAGCACGCGGTACGCTTCCGCGAACGCCCCCTGCAGGAGGGCCGCGTACCTCTCGACAGCCCCGCTCTTCCTCTGTCCCGTCGTGTGCAGCACCGCTTCCCTCTCCTCGTGCGTCGTCTCGCCCAACCACGCCTCATGGAACAAGCTCATGTCGCTGTAGAAGATGTTGCTGCCGAACGGTGGGTCGGTGAACACGTAGTCGACTGACTCGTCGGCAAGATGTCCGACCGCATCGGCCGACGCAAGGTCGTAACTCACGTCGCCCGGCGTGCCCCGTCCAACGCCGGGCAGCTCCCCGACCCCGAAAAGCAGCCGATCGGCATGCACGGCCGCTCGCACCTTTCGACCGAACAGCTCGAATACGTTCCACTCGTAGTAGACGGGCGCGATGTAGTACGTCTGGTTCTGCGCGTTGAGCGGGCGCTTGGCACTCCACTGGTACCGCCGCGACGCCCTCGCCAGGATGGCGGTGAACACGAAGCGCAGCTTGCGCTTGGCGGACGGGTCGTGCCACTCCCCGATCGCCCGCCACAATTCCAGCAGAGCAATGGCGTTCCTTGCGGAGAAAAAACCGGCTGTCTCCGTCAGTCCCGCCTTCCCGAGTCCCGAACGCCCGTACATCTCGCGATGCTCACCAATCGTCTGGCTCGGTACGTCGCTCAGTCGCTCGTCCGCCTCTCCCGCCGCGATGGCCCGCCTGTCCACGTCGCCCACCGGCTGCTCTGCCAGCTTTCCGTTCTCCCCGGGCACCACGACCTCGACGGGAACGTCTCCCCCGCGCGGCCAGCGTCTCCTGGAGAACGGACCGCCGCACGTCGGACAGTCAGCAGGAGGCTTCCCGTCGGCCGACAACTGTTCGTAGTAGACCAGCTTCGATCCGCACGCCGGACAGACGTACACGAAGGACCACACGGTCCGGCTCATCTCCACATCGGCGCCGTCACTGCATCGACACGTCCTGTAGAGTTCGCCGAGCCGCGCCCGCGCCGCGGCCACCACGGCCGCCCCCGCCGACACCAACCTCTCCTCGGGCACGTCCACCAAGTATCCACGGGCGATGTGCCGGCCTAGTGCAGAGATGTCGCTCAGCGCCGCCTTGCGCCCGGTCATCATCGCCGCCAAGCCCGTCATCCCCGAGCCGGCGAAGATGTCCGCGACCAGCTCGCCGCGATCCGAGAACGCCTCAATGAACGGCCGTATCGCCGCGACGGGGACTTTCGTCAGGTAAGCGTGGCAGTTGTAGATCGCGTCGGTGCGCGGCGCGACAATGACCTCTGGCAAGTTCCTCACTGAAGCCTCAATCATGGGCACTCCATCACAGATGCAAGACTCATAGTCTGTAGACTCATTGTCGCTAGATTCCTACGTTCCCCGCAATCTCATCGATTGGCCGGTGCGTGGCGAACAACGACCCGAAAGCCATCCTTGCCGCCAATGTACGGCGCATCAGGGTCGCAACGGGACTCTCCCAGGAAGGCCTTGCGGATCGGGCCGGACTGCACAGAACCTATATCAGTTCGCTGGAGCGCGGGCAGCGCAACGTCTCCGTCCAGAACATCTTTCTCCTTGCCGACGCGCTCGGCGTTCCACCGGCCGAGCTGCTGTCCGCGTCACCGGTCGAGAACCCGACCTGATGGCGTTCAAAGTCGACGCCTCCTTCCTGCGTTTCCTCACCATGGGCGCTCTCGGCACACGTCGCGTCGCCGACGAGCTTCGGACACGGGGCTTCCAGCCCATCGAGTTCGAGCGTTACTCCACGTCCAACAAGATCTGGGCCACGAAGATCAAACGCCTCCGGGTGCCGGACCTTCTCTGCGCCCGGACCGGAGTGCGGGTCGAGGTCCGCGCAAAGACCGACCTCAAGATCAAGATGAGCGACGCCCCCGCGAACCCCGACCGAGTGTGGGACGCCGGGTTGCGGGACGAGGACATCGTTGCCTTGATCGCCTGTCACGAAGGCGCCGACAACCCCATGCCAGCCCCGCACGCCGTGTACTTCTCGGTTCGGGCGTTGCGCCAGTCCGCGCACCGTTCGAGACTGGGCCAGCCGAAGCCCGCCTCCGAGGGCGCCGAGCGAGACCGCGAGTGGCCCTGCACGGTGCCTTCCCGGTCTGGTCGCGTGCTCGACCTCGGCGACGGCAAGCTGAAGGTCCTCATGGACGCCGACCACCGACCGTCCCGTCGACAGACGTACACCCTCGGCGGAAAGCACGCATACGTCGCACCGGGTGACCGATTCCGTGCCAAATCCACCATTCTCGCGGGCGTCCCCGCGTCCCTGGCGGATCTCGATAGCCGACTCGACGATCAGTACGATCCTCTCGAGGCTCTGGGGGCCGACAGCCCTGTAGACAGACTTGCCGCCGTGAAGGCGCTGCGTTATCGACCCGACCTACACGATGCGGCGCGCGGTGCTCTCGACCAGATGCTCACACGCGAGTTGCAGTCGCGGATCGCTCTCGAAGCCGCCGCAAGCGCTGCGGCGCTCGGCTCGAACACCGGCGCGGACTTCATCCTCTCGATGCTGCGCCCCGACATCGTCGAACGCGATATGGCCATGGAAGCCGTCTTCATCCTCTCCGATCTCGATACCGACTTCGCGCGCGAACAGCTTCTGGAAGTCGCCGGCGCAGCCGCTCCGCCAAGTGATGAGCGACGTCAGGCCGCCATCTGGGGGCTTGGCAAAGCTGGACACCGCACCTACCGTGAGCTCGTCCGCTTCATCTCCGACGCCGACGAAGACGTCGCCCTCCATGCCATTGCCGCTTTCGGCCCGGATACACCCAAGCCGGTCATCGACTCTCTCACCGAGATCCTTCTCACCGAGGACCAGAGTCGTATCCCCGCCGCTTCCGAGGCGCTCCGACTCATCGCCAGCGCCGACGTAGTCCGTTCCCTGATTTCCGCCGCCAAGTCCAGATCCAACAAATGGGTGCTTGCGACACTCGGGCGTCTTCCGTCGCCATTGGTCCGCGACCACCTGCGGGGCACTCCTCTCCTGGAAACGCTCGAACCCATGCTGCTCACCGCGCAAGACGCCCATTGGCTCTTTCGCGAACGCACATCGTCGGACCTCTCCTTCCTCCTCAAGCAGACCCTTTGACCACGCGGGCATTTACCCTACCTGATGACGCCCCATCCTCAGCCCGGCTGCGGAGACGCCGAGGCAGCGAGTGCGCAAGCCCGCCGGCGAGCACCAAACGACCCGCCGGAGGGGCCGCAGTGCCCCGACTGCACTCGGGAATCCGCGGCCCGGCGCTCGGATGGAATGCGTGTCGGATCGCCGGCTCGATTCGTGTGGATGTACGACACGTGTCGGTGATGCCGCCGAGGACCTCTCCGACTTCCATCGGAGAAGAGACTCTGCCAGCCTTGCGGCCCAGTCCGCGTCGAGGATCGACATGGTGATTGCTACCCCCCCAGGCGCGGTCTCCGCTCGCCGCGAGGTGCGGCTCGAAGACTATCGTCCGCCTCCCTTCCTGGTTGACCGGATCGACCTGGACATCGATCTCGCGGCGGCGGAGTCGCTCGTCACCTCGACCCTGATGCTGCGGCGCGCGCCCGACACCGCGCCCGATGCGCCGCTCGTCCTCGACGGCATCGAGCTCGAGCTCATGGACTTAGCTTTCGAGGGTCGTACCCTCTCCGCCAACGAGTACGGACTCGACGAGGACGGAGGGCTCGTCCTCCCCGCCTCCTTCTTCGACCGGGAGCGAGGCGACGACAAGGGGTCCGACCCCTACGCGCCCTTCTCGCTCCGGGTGCGGACCCGCGTCTATCCGGAACGGAACACCGGGTACAAGGGGCTCTACGCCTCGAACGGGATCCTCTGCACCCAGTGCGAGGCGGAGGACTTCCGGCGCATCACGTTCTATCCGGATCGTCCGGATGTGCTGGCGCGCTTCACCACCACGCTGCGTGCGGCGCAGGACGACTTGCCGGTGCTGCTCTCGAACGGCAATCCGGTCGCGAGCGGCAAGACCGACGACGGCCGGCACTGGGTGCGCTGGGAAGATCCCTTTCCCAAGCCTTCCTACCTGTTCGCGCTGGGCGCGGGCGACCTCGCCTGCCTCGAGAGTGCTCACACTACCGGGTCGGGCCGTGAGGTCGCGCTCCGCATCTACACGGAGCCTCACAACGTCGCGCGCTGCGGGCACGCGATGGCCGCGCTCGAGAAGGCGATGCGCTGGGACGAGGAGACCTACGGCCTCGAATACGACCTCGACCTCTACATGATCGTGGCGGTGGACCACTTCAACATGGGCGCGATGGAGAACAAGGGCCTCAACGTCTTCAACTCCCGATACGTGCTCGTCGACCCGGAGACGGCCACGGACTCGGACTACGCCAACGTGGAGACGGTCATCAGCCACGAGTACTTCCACAACTGGACCGGCAACCGCGTCACCTGCCGCGACTGGTTCCAGCTCAGCCTCAAGGAGGGGCTGACGGTGTTCCGTGATCAGCAGTTCACGGCGGCAATGGGCTCCGCGGCGGTGAAGCGCATCCGGGACGCGCGCTTCATTCGCGACCACCAGTTCAAGGAAGACTCCGGCCCCGACGCCCATCCGGTGCGACCGGCCGCCTACGAGGCGATCGACAATTTCTATACCGCGACGGTGTACTTCAAGGGCGCCGAAGTCATCCGGATGATGCACACCCTGCTCGGCGCGGACGCGTTCCGGCGCGGGATGGATCGCTACTTCGCGCTCCACGACGGGCAGGCGGTCACCACCGACGACTTCGTGGCCGCAATGGAGGACGCGACGGGATGCGAACTGGCGCAGTTCCGCCGCTGGTACTCGCAGGCGGGCACCCCGACCCTGCACATCGACCGCCGCTACGACCCGACGCGACACAGACTGGAGCTGCGAGTCGAGCAGCGGATCCCGGAGATTCCGAAGGGCTCGCCCGGGGAGCCTCTGCACATCCCGCTCGCGCTCGGCCTCCTCGACCGCAAAGGGGCGGTTCTGACCCCCGATCCCGACCGCGCGCCGACACCGATCGGAGAGCACGGCACCCTCGTGCTCGACGTTCGCAAACGCAAGGAGTCCTTTCGTCTCGACGGTATCGACGCGCCACCCCTCGTCTCGCTGCTTCGCGGCTTCTCCGCCCCGGTCAAGGTGGAGATCGTGCGTTCCGACGAGGAGCTCATCGCCCTCCTCGCCCGCGACCCCGATCCCTTCGCGCGCTGGGACGCGGGGCAGCAGCTCGCGCTCGCCCGTCTCGACCGGCTCATCGCCGGGGGCGGCGCCTTCGCGGACGGCTCCTCGCCCGCGGATCCGGCTTTCGTCGACGCACTGCGCTCGGTGCTGCGCGACCCCTCCATCGACGGCGCCTTCGCGGCCGAGCTCCTGACGCTGCCCTCGGAGGGCGGTCTCGCCGAGCGCATGGCGCGCATCGACGTGGAGGCGATCCACGGGGCGCGAAGGGGCCTGCGCCGGTCCCTCGGCGAAGCGCTCGCGGAGGACTTCGATGCCCTCCGGCACCGCCTCCTCGCCGGCGGGGAGCCCTACCGCTTCGACGCGGAGGGCGCAGCGCGGCGCGCGCTCGCGAACACCTGTCTCGCGTATCTCGCCGCCACCGGCAGCGCGGCGGCCCGCGCGCAGTGCCTCGCCCACTTCCGGTGCGCGGACAACATGACCGATGCGGTGGCCGCCCTCGCCGCCCTTGCAGATCTCGACTGCGAAGAGCGCGTCGAGGTCTTCACCCGCTTCGAGGAGCGCTGGCGCGGCGACCCCCTCGTCATGGACAAGTGGTTCTCTCTCCAGGCTACCTCCGCCCTCCCGGGTACTCTCGACCGGGTGACGGAGCTCCTGTCGCACCCCGTGTTCGACCTCGGGAACCCGAACCGGATCCGCGCCCTGGTGCACGCCTTCTGCGTCGACAACCCGGTCCGCTTCCACGCCGCGGACGGAGCGGGATACCGCTTCTGGGCCGAGCGGATGCGAGAGATCGATCCCCTGAACCCCGAGGTCGCGGCGCGCCTCGCGGGCGCCGTCACCCACTTTCGCCGTTACGACGACGCGCGTCGCGAGCGCATGGCGACAGCGATGGAAGAGGTGCTCGCGCTGCCCGCGCTGTCGAAGAACACCCGCGAGGTCCTGACCCGGGCGCTCGGACACCAGGACGGCGGGTAGCGCCGTCGTCGCGCGGACACCCGGGGGGCCGGGCCGGCGAGGCGACCACGCTCGCGCCACTCCCCGCCGAGGCTCGTTGCTCGTCCGGCGCCGGGTAAAGCGGGCATGTTCAGCCGGCCACGGGGGAGCGCATGGCGTCGTCCGGGGGCCGGTGCGGGCCTCATGAACCCATCCTCGATCGCACGGCCGGCCGGGTCCGTACCCGCTGCCCGCACTCGGTCACGATGGAACAACCGTCCTGCACTCCCCGTACTCTTCCTGGCCGCAGGTCCGCGGCCGCGGGTATCATCGCGCGCAGGTTTCCGGTCGAAGTGACGAGATGCGAAACGGACGCCCTTCTCTGGACGAGATCCTCGGCGAGCTCTCCGTTCTCTCGAAGCTCCCCGACTCGGCCGCGCTCTCGATGCCCGCCGGCGCCTACGCCTCCGAGGAGATGTTCGATCTCGAAGTGCGGCAGGTGTTCGAACGGGAATGGGTGCCGCTCGGCCGGGCGGAGGAGGTGGCGGAGCCCGGCGACTACTTCACCACCGAGCTCGCCGGGGATTCCCTGCTCGTGGTGCGGGGCGACGACCGCCGCGTCCGGGTGCTCTCGAACGTGTGCCGGCACAAGTGGACCGAGGTAGCGCAGGGACAGGGCAACGCGCGAGTGTTCGTGTGCCCCTACCACGCCTGGACCTACGCCCGGAACGGCCGCCTCGTCGGCGCCCGCCACATGGACCGCACCGAGGGCTTCCGGATGGAGGAATGCCGCCTCCCGGAGATACGCAGCGAAGTATGGCGCGGCTTCGTCTTCGCCAACCTCGACCCCGAGGCGCAGCCGCTCGCCCCGCGCCTTGCGAATCTCGAGCCGCTCATCGAGCGCCACCACATGCAGGACATGCGCCGCTTCACCGGCGGCGACGAGGTCTGGGCCACCAACTGGAAGCTGCTGGTGGAGAACTTCACCGAGGGCTACCACACTTTCCAGACCCACCGCGAGAGCCTGCAGAACGTGACCCCCGCGGAGCTCAGCTACTGGGGGCACCAGGACGGCCAGTTCAGCGCCTTCTACGGACCCTTCGCCCCCGAGGAACCGGTCCGCGAGCCCTGTCACCCGGACCTCACCCCGCGCGAGCGGCGCGCCGTCTTCATGGTCTGCCTGTACCCCTCTCTCGTGATCGCGCTCTCCCCGGAACGGGTCTTCTACATGTGCATCATCCCGGTGGAGACGGGCCGGGTGCGCACGCGCTGGGGCGTGGCGAGCTACGGCGAGGAGTTCGCCAGCCACACGCTCGCCGAGATCGCGGCCTTCTACCGGCAGGTCAACGAGGAGGACCGGGTCCGGCTCGAGAGCATTCAGCGCGGCGTGCACGCGCGCTACGCGGGGCGCGGGCGGATGTCCTGGCTCGAGACCACCAACATCCACTTCGGGCGCTACGTCGCCGGCCGGCTCGGCGCCTGAGCGGCCCCGGTCGACTGCGCGCGGCATGGCGCCCTTCCGGCGGCGGCGCCCCCCGGCAGCACCCGACCACGAGCGTAGCGGGGCGCGGCCGGCCGAAAGCACTCTGTGGTGGAGGCCCGTTCCGCCGCCGGGGAAGGCGCCTCGACGATGGATTCCCGCTTCCGCGGGAATGACGGGGAGTGCGGGAATGACGAGGGGTGCGGGGATGACGGGGGGTGC
>CAYFYD010000057.1:1236-13803 GCA_964347195.1 uncultured Ectothiorhodospiraceae bacterium | reverse complement strand
CGCCTGATTCCAGTACTTCGAACCCCGCAACTCGACTTCTGAATGGTCCTGTCCTTCGCATCGGCTCGCGATCCCGGACGGGCGATGCAGGGTAAGATGTCCGCCCTCGATCCCGCTGGGGGACACGGACGGGTTGGCAACGAACCAGACGATGGGTCGCACGGAAGGGCCGGGCGGCGCGCGCCGGGCGATGAACGGAGTCACGGGACCTCCATGAGCGCCGCCCCGGTGCGCCTGCGGTCCCCGGAGCTCCGTTTCGACGACGCGGTGGCGAGGGTGTTCGAGAGCCGGGGTCCCCTGTCCTCGGGTCTGGACGCCTATCGGCCGAGGAGGGTCCAGATCGAGATGGCCTGCGCCGTCTCCTCCGCCATCGAAGCGCAGGACGTGCTGGTGTGCGAGGCCGGTACCGGCACCGGAAAGACGCTCGCCTATCTGGTGCCGGCGCTGCTCTCGGGCCGGCGCACCGTCGTCTCCACCGGCACCCGCAACCTTCAGGACCAGCTCTTCGGCCGCGACCTGCCCCTGGCCCGGAGAGCCGCCGGCGTCCACGCGCGCTGCGCGCTCCTCAAGGGGCGCTCCAACTACCTGTGCCGCGAACGCCTCGAGCGCAGCGCCGCGTCCGGCCGCCACCTCGACCCCGCGCTTCAGAGCGATCTGGCCACGATAGAGGAGTGGGCGCGCCACACCTTGGAGGGCGACATCGCGGAGGTGAGCGAGGTCCCGGAGAGCGCGCCGGCGTGGCGCCATGCGACCTCCACCGCGGACAACTGTCTCGGGCCGGAGTGTCCTTCGTACTCCGGGTGCCACGTCCACCGGGCCCGGCGCAACGCGCTCGAGGCGGACCTCCTCGTCGTCAACCACCACCTCTTCTTCGCCGACATGGTGCTGCGCGAGGAAGGTTTCGGCGAGCTGCTGCCCGGCGCCGAGACGGTGGTGCTCGACGAAGCCCACCAGCTCGCGGAGACCGCTACCCGTTTCTTCGGGACTACCCACAGCAGCGCGCAGACCGTGGAGCTGCTGCGCGATGCGGTGCGGGCGCAGCGCGAAGAGGCGGGCGAGGAGCCCGCCCTTGTCGAGCTCGCGGGTGAGTGCGAGGGTGCGCTCAGCGCGTTCCGCCACGCCCTCGGAGGTCTCGGGGCGCGACTCACCTGGTACGAGGCGGCGGTCTCTCCCGCGCTCGGGCGGGCGGCGCAGCGCCTGGCGTCCTCTCTTTGCGTCCTCTGCGAGGCGCTCGAGCCGATGGCGCAGCGGGGGGTCGCACTGCGGAACTGTGCGCAGAGGGCCGCACTCGCGCGGTCCCGCTTCGACTTCCTCACCCGCGCCGAGGAGGAGGACGATCCGGTCCGGTGGGTCGAGGTCCACCGGACCGGCTTCACTCTGCACGCCAGCCCCCTGGACGTCGCTCCCATGATGGCGGAGCGGGTCTACGCCTCGCCCTGCGCCTGGGTGTTCACCTCCGCCACCCTCGCGGTCGAGGGCAGCCTGTCCCACTTCGCGCAACGCGTGGGGCTCGATGAGCCGCTCGCCCAGGTGTGGCCCAGCTCCTTCGACTTCGAGAGCCAGGCGCTGTGCTACCTGCCCCCGGGCTTCCCCGACCCGCGCTCGCCCGACTACTCCGCGGCCCTTCTCGAGGAGCTGGTCCCGGTGCTCGAGGCGACGCGAGGCCGGGCCTTCGTCCTGTTCACCAGCTTCCGGGCGATGGAGACGATCTGGCGGGATCTGCCCGGAAGAGTCCCCTTCCCGGTGCTGCTCCAGGGCAGCGCCCCGCGCCGGGAGCTTCTCGAGCGTTTTCGAGAGCTCGCGAACGCCGTGCTGCTCGCCACCTACAGCTTCTGGGAAGGAGTGGACGTGCGGGGCGAGGCGCTCTCCTGCGTGGTCATCGACAAGCTCCCCTTCGCATCCCCCGACGACCCGGTGCTCCGCGCCAGGGTCCGCTTCCTTCGCAACCGGGGAGAGGACCCTTTCACGAGCTACCAGTTGCCCCAGGCGGTGCTCGCGCTCAAGCAGGGGGTCGGTCGTCTGATCCGGGATCCCGAGGACCGGGGCGTGGTCGTGCTCTGCGACCCGCGCGTGGTGCGCAAGGGCTACGGCCGAGCCTTTCTCGACAGCCTTCCGCCGATGCCGAAGACCCGTGAGCGCGACGACATCCGGCGCTTCTTCGAGCGCGTCGAGCGCTCCGGGCGCTCCGGCGGGACCGCGTACCCTCCGGAGACCGGGACGGCCCGTTGAAGCTGCTCGCGCTCGAGACCGCGACCGACGCGTGTTCCTGCGCCCTGGTACTGGAGGGGGAGCGGGAGCAGCGCTTCGAGGTCGCGCCACGACGCCACGCCGAGCTCGTGCTCGGCATGGTCGCAGACCTGCTCGATCGTGCGGGCGTCTCCGTCTCGAGCCTGGATGCGATCGCCTTCGGTCGGGGTCCGGGCTCCTTCACGGGCGTGCGCATCGCGACCGCAGTGGCCCAGGGGCTGGGGCTCGCGGCCGACCTGCCCCTCGTACCGGTGTCGTCGCTCGCCGCGCTCGCCCTCGCGGCGGCGCGACGCCACCGCGCCGGTGCGGTGCTCGCCGCCTTCGACGCACGCATGGACGAGGTCTACTGGGGAGCTTTCGACACCCGGTATCCCGCCACCGCCACTCCGGTCGGGGACGAGTGCGTGGCGCCGCCCGCCCGCGTGCCGGTCCCCGCCCGGGGGGAATGGCTGGGAGCGGGGGAGGGTTGGTCCGTGCACGGCGCGATCCTCCGGGAGCGGCTGCGAGAACGGCTCGTCGGGGTGGACGTGGGGGTCCTTCCCGGCGCGCTCGACGTGGCGGTCCTCGCCGAGCCCGAAGTGCGCGCCGGCCGCGGCTGCCCTGCGGAGCTCGCACGCCCGGTGTATCTTCGCGACCGCGTGGCCCGCAAGCGGCGGGTATGTGATATTGCACGTTAACTACATGAAGCAAGACGTTGAAAGACAACCCTGATGACGCACGAAGCACAGCGTTCGAGCACCGGGCCGCGCATACCCGAGTGCCCGTCGGGGCCCTGCGCCCGCTGCGGCGGGCGGGTCGTGTGGTGCTCGCCGGCGGGCTTGCGCACTCGGTGCCCCGTCGGGTCCGCAGCCGGGCCGAGCAGGGGGCGTACTCGGGAAAGCTAACATTGAACGCCCTGCCAAGCGACTCCACTCCAGGCCCCGCATGAAAGGACCCCTCTCGACCTTCATCGGTCTGCGCTACGTGCGGGCGAAGAGGCGCAACCATTTCATCTCCTTCATCACCCTGATCTCGATGCTCGGCTTCGCGCTCGGGGTGGCCGCCCTGATCACCGTGATCTCGGTGATGAACGGCTTCGAGCGGGAGCTGCGAACGCAGATCCTCGGCATGGCTTCCCACGCCACCATCCGTCCGCTCACGGGGGCACTGACGGACTGGGCGCCGCTCGCGGCATCGGTGAAGGAGCACGCGAGCGTGCTCGGCGTCGCGCCCTACGTTCAGGGCGAGGCGATGCTGAGCCACGCAGGCGCAGTGCGCGGAGTGTCGATCCGGGGAGTCCTCCCGGCGAGGGAGCCGGAGGTCTCGGAGGTAGGGCGCTATCTCGTCGAAGGCCGGCTGGACGAGCTGCGGGACGGCGCCTACGGGATGCTGATCGGCCGGGGCCTCGCGCGCGCGCTGCGGGCCTCGGTGGGTTCGAAGGTGACGGTGATCGCCCCGCAGGCCACGGTGTCTCCGGCCGGGGTCCTGCCCCGACTGCGCCGCTTCACGGTGACCGGGATCTTCGAGGTCAACCACTACCTCTTCGATACCGGCGTCGCGGTGGTCCACTCGTCGGACGCCGCCCGGCTCTTCCGTCTCGCCCCCGGGGTGAGCGGGCTGCGCATGAAGGTCGACGACATACAGCAGGCGCCCCGGATCAGCCGGGAGGTCGCGAGCTCGCTCCCGGGCGCATTCTGGGTGAGCGACTGGACGTACTACCATCGGAACTTCTTCCGCGCGCTCGAGACCGAGCGCGCGGTGATGTTCGTGATCCTGTCCCTGATCGTGGCGGTGGCCGCCTTCAACATCGTCTCCACCCTGATCATGGCGGTCACCGACAAGCAGTCGGACATCGCAATCCTGCGAACGCTCGGCGCCACGCCCCGCACCGTCATGCGGATCTTCGTCGTGCAGGGTACGGTGATCGGGGTGATCGGCACCCTGGCCGGAGTGCTCGCAGGGATCGCGCTCGCCGCCAACGTCGAGACCCTGGTGCCCGCCATCGAGCGTCTCTTCGAGACCAGGTTCCTCTCCGAGGAGATCTACTACATCGCCGAAGTGCCTTCGGAGCTTCGCCGCGAGAACGTCGGGCTCATCGCGCTCGTCGCCTGCGTGATGAGCGTGGTCGCCACCCTGTACCCGGCATGGCGGGCCTCTCGCGTGCAGCCCGCCGAGGCTCTGCGCCATGAGTGAGCCGCCGGCGCTCGCGTGCCGCGACCTGGGCCGCACCTTCCGCGAAGGGCGCCTCTCGGTCGAAGTGCTCCGAGCGGTGAACCTCGAGGTGGCGGCCGGCGAGCGGGTGGCCATCGTCGGGGTCTCCGGCTCGGGCAAGAGCACGCTCCTGCACCTCCTCGGCGGCCTGGACACGCCCACCCGCGGCGAGGTGCGGGTCGGGGGGCGGCCCATCTCGGAGCTCGGGGAGGCCGAGCGCTCGCGCCTGCGCAACGAGACTCTGGGCTTCGTCTACCAGTTCCACCACCTCCTGGCGGAGTTCACCGCGCTCGAGAACGTCGCGATGCCGCTCCTCATCCGGGGGCTCGCGTCCGCCCCCGCCGCCGAGGCTGCGACCGGGATGCTGTCCCGGGTGGGTCTCGGCGCTCGCCTCGATCACAAACCCGCGGAGCTCTCGGGGGGAGAACGGCAACGCGCCGCGATCGCCCGCGCCCTGGTGACCGGACCGCGCTGTGTCCTCGCGGACGAGCCCACCGGAAATCTCGATCGCCACAGCGCGGGGCAGGCCCTGCAGCTCATGCTGGAGCTCAATCGCGCCACCGGCACCAGCCTGGTCGTGGTCACCCACGACCCCGGCGTGGCGGCCGCGATGGACCGCGTGGTGGCCCTCGAGGACGGCGCGCTCGTCGCACGCTGAGGCCCGTCCCGCCGGGAGTGCCGCGGGCGCGGCCCTGCTCCGCCGGACCCCGATGCGAGGGCGCCGGGGGACCCGCAGGGTGCGGCGTCTGCTAGCATCCCGGTCGGCTTCGAGTGCCGGAAGGTGCGCCGGCCGGGCGCCGGAGGAGCCGGATCTTCCCAAGGACGGGAGAATGCAGTGCACACCGGGACCCTGTGCTTCCTCTTCGGCGTCCTCGCATTCCTCGAGCTCCCTTCGCTGCCGGAGCCGTGGCTCGCGGCGTTGCTGCCGGCCGCCGCGATCGGATGGTATCGGGGCGGGTGGACGCTCCCGCTCGGCGCCGGCGCCGCCGGGTTTCTCTACGCGCTGCTGCGCGCGCACACGCTGGCTCCGGGCGCCCTGCCGCCGGAGTGGGAAGGGCGGGACCTGGTGGTCGAAGGCGCGGTGGTCGGGCTTCCGGAGAGGATGGGGGAACGCACGCGCTTCGAGCTCGACATCCGCCGGGTCGTGGAGTCTCCCGGACCCGGGCCCGCCCTCGGGTTGCCGTGGCGGGTCAGGCTCAACTGGTATCGCGACGCCCCGCATCTGCGCCCGGGCGAGGAGTGGCGGCTCGAGGTCCGCCTCAAGCGCGCTCGCGGCTTCGCCAACCCCGGCGCCTTCGACTACGAGGAGTGGCTCTTCCGCCGCGGGTTGGGCGGGACGGGGTACGTGCGAAAGGGGCGCCACGAGAGGATCTCCCCGAGTCCCTGGTCGGTGGCCGGCGTCCGGCAGAGTCTGGCGGAGCGGGTCGACGAGGCCCTCGGCCCCGCCGCGCTGCGGCCGCTGATCAAGGCGCTCGCCCTCGGGCTGCGCGGGGAGATGAGCGCCGGCCAATGGACGGTGCTGCGCTCCACCGGCACCGCGCACCTGATGGCGATCTCCGGACTGCACGTGGGGCTGGTATCGGGCCTCGCCTTCGCGGCGGCCGCGTTCGCGTGGCGGATCCCGGGGGTGAGCGTGCTCCTGGTCGACGGGAAGCGGGTCGGGGCGGGGGCGGCGCTCGCCGCCGCTCTCGTCTACGCCGGGCTCGCCGGCTTCTCGGTGCCGACCCAGCGGGCGGCGGTGATGGTCGCCTGCCTGATGCTCGCGGTCCTCCTCCGGCGCCGGGTCGCGCCCGCGACGCTGCTCGGGCGGGCGCTGCTCGCGGTCCTCGTCCTCGATCCCTTCGCGGTGAGCGATGCGGGCTTCTGGCTGTCCTTCTCCGCCGTCGCGATCATCTTCTACGGTGTCGTGGGGCGTCTTGCCCTGCGGCGTTCGAGAGGTGAGGCCCTGTGGTGGCGCTACGGCCGGATCCAGTGCCTGCTCGGGCTCGCGCTGCTGCCGCTCGGCCTGCGCTTCTTCGGCGAGTATCCGCTCGGGGCGCCGATAGCGAACGCGTTCGCCGTCCCCTGGGTCTCCGCGCTGGTGGTGCCGCCGGTGCTCGCGGGAACCCTTGCCTCCGCACTCCTGCCCTCGACCGGCGCGGCGCTGCTCGAGGTCGGACACGCGGCGCTCTCCGTGCTCTGGGTCGGGCTCGAGTTCCTCTCCCGGCACCTCCCGATGCTGCCCGCCGGCTCCGCCGCCCCCCGCGGGCAGATGCTGGCCGCGCTCGCCGGAGCGCTTCTTCTTCTCGCCCCCCGCGGTACGCCGGCGCGTTGGCTGGGAGGGCTGTGGATGGCGCCCCTGCTCTTCGCTTCGCCTTCCCCGATCCCGGAAGGCACGCTGCGAATGAGCGTGCTCGACGTGGGGCAGGGCCTGGCGGTGGTCCTGCGCACCCGCGGACACACGCTGGTCTACGACACCGGGCCGCGCTTCAGCGAGCGTTTCGACGCCGGCGCCGCGGTGGTGGTGCCGTACCTGCATCACGCCGGGGTCGGCGAAGTCGATACCCTGGTGCTCAGCCACCGCCACGCGGACCACGTGGGCGGCGCGGAGAGCGTGCTGCGGGGCGTGCGCGTCCACCGCATCCTGACGAACGCAGCGCCCTGGGCGGGCCGGGGCATCCCGTGCCGGGCCGGGCAGCGCTGGGAGTGGGACGGGGCGCGTTTCGAAGTGCTGCACCCGCCGCAGCCCCGATCCGATACCGGAAACGAGGGCTCCTGCGTGCTTCGGGTGCGCATGGGCGCTTCCGCCGTGCTGTTGACCGGAGACATCGGCGAGCCCAGCGAACGCGAGCTGATCGCGCGGCATGCGCTGCGCTCCGACGTGCTGCTCGTTCCCCACCACGGCAGCGCGACCTCGTCGAGCCCCGCCTTCCTCGACGCGGTCCGGCCGCGTCTCGCTCTGGCGAGCTACGGCTACCGGAACCGCTTCGATCTCCCCGACCCCGAGGTCATGGCGCGTTACCGTGCGCGGGGCATCGTGGTGCTCGACACCGCGAGCGAGGGGGCGATCGAGGTCGATCTGCGTGCCGACGGGTCTCTCGGGACTCCGGTCCGCCACCGTCGCGAACGGCAGCGCTTCTGGCATTGGAGCGGTGAACCCGCATTCGCCACCTACGCTTCGTGAGCTGCGGGCGTCGAGACGCCTTGGAGCGCGGGCGCACGGACTCGAGAGACGGGTGCGGGCTCGCGGTGCACAGGCGATGCGCCGGTGGCGCTTCGCCCGGCTGAGCGGGCAAGCCAGGGAGGGATTGCCCGGCCGGCAAGCGAAGCAGGGACTGCGTAGCGCCAGCCAGGGAGTGGTGACCATGTCGCAGTGGCCCGAGGGAGTACGCCCGTTCACCGGGAGCGGATCGGCGTCCGCAGCAGGAGATCGATGTGAAGTACGGGTTAGGATCGAACCCCCTGCTTCCCCTCGCTGGAGGCATGGCGTGTAATACTGGAATGGAGGCGCGGCGGCTGGGAGCCTGAGAGACACCGTGCTGGAGTTGGTGAAAGCAGGCGGCTGGCTGATGGTGCCCATCCTGCTCTGCTCGATTGTCGCGATGGCGATCGTGGTGGAGCGCTTCTGGACTCTGCGCCGGCGGTGCATCGCCCCGGAGAACCTCGTGGTTCAGGTGGGGCAATGGGTGCGCCAGGGCGATCTGAGCGAGGAGCGGATCCGGGCCATTCGCCGGGGATCGTCGCTGGGGCGCATTCTCGCCGCCGGTCTCGGCGCTCGGGAGCGCGACCGGGAGGTCATGAAGGAGAGCATCGAAGACGTGGGGCGGCAGGTCGTGCACGACCTTGAGCGGTATCTGAACGCACTCGGCACGATCGCCGCCGTCAGTCCCCTCCTCGGCCTGCTCGGCACCGTCATCGGCATGATCAAGGTGTTTGCGGTGATCACCCGGGAAGGAGTGGGCAATCCCGGGGTGCTCGCGAGTGGTATCTCGGAGGCTCTGCTCACCACCGCGGCCGGGCTCACGGTGGCCATTCCCGCCCTCCTGTTCCATCGCTACTTCCGGGCTCGGGTCGACGAGCTCGTGGTCACGATGGAGGCGGAGGCACTGAAGATGGTGGAAGCGTTGCACGCCGCCGCCCGGGGCGAGCTCCGATGAGACTGCGCCGCGAGGAGCGCGAAGATGTGCAGATCAACCTGACGCCGCTCATCGACGTGGTCTTCCTCCTGCTCATCTTCTTCATGGTCTCCACCACGTTCGAGCGCGAGTCGGCGATCGAGCTGGATCTGCCCGAAGCGCATGCGCAACGCCCGGAACGGGAGAGCGGACAGGTCGAGGTATCCATAGACGCCGAGGGGCGCGTCCATCTCGACGGGCGGCGGCTCGAAGACAGCCGATTGCCCGCGGTGAAGGCCGCGCTGGAGGCGCTGGCGATCGCCCCGCCCCGGCCGCCGCTCTCCATCAGCGCGGACGCGGGCACTCCCTACCAGGCCCTCATCACGGTAATGGATGCGGCGAGCCAAGCGGGCTTCGCCAGTCTCTCGCTCCCGGTCCGGACGCCTCGCGAATAGACGCCGGATGCCGGTCTCCCGCGGCGGGTCTTCGTCGCATGCAACCCCTCCTACTCGTGGACCAGGACTGACAGATTCAGGCATGTGATTCGCGATGCGCGGGAAGAAGTCGAGGCAACCCCCCCGGAGCGCGGCGGCGCGATCTGCGGCCCCACCGCCCGGGCGCGCGTTCGCCCTGGAAGCGGTCTGGTACGAAGCCCACCCCGCCGGCCTGGTGCTCGCGCCGCTGGGGTGGCTGTTCCGTCTTGCGGCGGGGTTGCGCCGGCTCTTCTTTCGCCTTCAGCTTCGACGGACCGTCCGGGTGGGAGTGCCGGTGGTCGTGGTCGGCAACATCTCGGTGGGAGGCACCGGAAAGACGCCCCTGGTGATCTGGCTCTCCCGCTACCTCGGCCGGAGCTTCCGGCCGGGAGTGGTGTGTCGCGGCTATCGCGGGCGTTCGCGCAACTGGCCTCAGAAGGTCCGCGGCGACAGCGATCCGTCGACGGTGGGCGACGAGGCGGTGCTGCTCGCCAGGCGCTGCGGCTGTCCGGTGGCGGCGGGCCCGGACCGGGTCGCCAGCGCGAGGGCACTCATCGAGCACGAGGGCTGCGACCTGATCCTGAGCGACGACGGACTGCAGCACCTGTCTCTCGCCCGCGACATCGAGATCGCGGTAGTGGACGGCGCCCGCCGGCACGGCAACGGACGCTGCCTGCCCGCCGGCCCTCTGCGCGAGCCGCCTTCGAGGCTGAAGCACGTCGACATCGTGGTGGTGAACGGCGAGGCGGAGCGCGGGGAGTTCAGGATGCTGGTCAGACCCTGGAAGGCGGTCAGCGTGGCCGGGGTGGAGGCGCCCCGGGATCTCGGCTCCTTCGCCGGCACGCGGGTCCACGCGGTATGCGCGATCGGAAGCCCGCAGCGCTTTCTCGCCATGCTCCACGAGGCACGGCTGGAAGTCCTGGCCCACGTCTTTCCCGACCACCACGTGTTCACCCGCTCCGAGATCGACTTCGGGGATGGTCTGCCGGTGCTGATGACCGAAAAGGATGCCGTCAAGTGTCAGCGCATCGCCGGGGCGCAGCACTGGTATGTGCCGGTGCGGGCGGAGCTCGACGAGTCGTTCGCGCTGCGCCTCGGCATCCTGCTCTCCAACACCGGGACGGGGCGGGAGTGAGCCCGCGTTTCACGGTGGTGATTCCGGCGCGCCTCGCTTCGACCCGGCTGCCGGGGAAGGCTCTCCTGCCGATCGCGGGGCGGCCGATGATTCAGCACGTATGGGAGCGGGCATCGGAGAGTGGGGCGGGGAAGGTGGTGCTCGCCACCGACGACCAGCGGGTCGTGGAGGCGGCCGGCGCCTTCGGTGCCACGGCCCTGATGACCGACCCCGGACATCGCTCGGGCACCGAACGCGTCGCCGAGGCCGCCAGGCTCCTCGGCCTCGGGAACGACGAGGTGGTGGTGAACGTGCAGGGAGACGAGCCGTTGGTGCCACCGGCGCTGATCGACCAGGTGGCCGGCGATCTCACGCTGCACCCCCGCGCGCAGATGGCCACCCTCTGCGAGCCCATCGATCGAAGCGCCGAGGTCTTCGACCCGGGGACGGTGAAGGTGGTCACGGACCGGGAAGGCTACGCGCTCTATTTCAGTCGCGCGCCGATTCCGTGGCATCGCGGGCACTTCGAGGCCGGAGCGCTTCCCGGAGGGGCCACGGCGAAGCGCCACATCGGGATCTACGCCTGTCGCGTGCGGTATCTGCGCACCTACGCCTCGCAGGGCTCGCCGGAGATCGAGAAGGCGGAGTCGCTGGAGCAGTTGCGTGCTCTGTACCACGGCGCCCGGGTCCGCGTGGTCGAAGCCTGCGAGCGCCCCGGCCCCGGGGTGGACACTGCACGGGATCTGGAGCGAGTGAGGGCCCTGGTCGCCTCGGCCGGTGCTTCCCCCCCGTCCTCGTCACGCCGCCCGCCGCGAGCGGGAGGGATGGGAGCGCGCAACCCTCCCTCCATGCGCGGGCGAGTCGCCGGCGCGGCGAGCGGCCGGCGGTGCGAAGGACTCGATGGAAGACGCCATGACTGAGCGCGGCGACGACCTTTCATCCCCCGGGTGCCCGGAGCAGTGTCCGGTGGTCGCGCGCTTCGAACGCAATCGGACCGGCCGGGACTTCGTGGTCGGCGACATTCACGGGATGTTCCCTCACCTTCGCACGCTCCTGGTCGAGGCGGGTTTCGACGAGGGGCGGGACCGCCTCTTCTCGGTCGGCGATCTGATCGACCGGGGACCGGAGTCCCCTCGGGCCCTGGAGTGGCTCGGGAAGCCGTGGTTTCACGCCTGCCGCGGAAACCACGAGCAGCTCGCGATCGACTCCCTCGACCCCGAGCAGCTCGACCTGTGGGTGAACTGGAACGGAGGGGACTGGTGGCTCGATGTCGATCCCCCCGAGCAGGGCCGCTTCCGTCGCGCCTTCGCCCGGATGCCGCTCGCAATGGAAGTCCGGACCCGCACCGGCATGGTCGGCATCGTCCACGCCGACGTGCCGCCTCTGGTGAGTTGGGATGCCTTCGTGGACCGTCTGGGGGCGGGCAGCAGAGACGCCGTCGAGTATGCGATCTGGTCGCGAAACCGGTTGAGCGATTCCCTCACCGGGATCCCGGTCACCGGGCGGGTGGACCGGGTCTACTGCGGGCACACACCGGTGCGCGGCACGGTGCGGAGCGACAACGTGTACCACATCGATACCGGGGCGGTGTACGTGCGCAGCGGACACCACGACGCCCGCCTGACCATGGTCGAGATCCATCCCGAGCGCCACCGCGAGTACGACATCGAGACCGCACGCCGCGTATGAGCGGCGGGAGGCGTCGCGATGGGCCTTCCACCCTTTGCCGCGCCCGCCGAGCCGGGCGATCGGCCCGCGCAAGCTGCCGCGGCGCACGCGGGGCGCTCGGCCGCGCCCGCCGGCGTCTCCGGGGACGGGGCGGTCGCGCTCAGCGTGCGCGGTATGTGATGCGGCCCTTGCTGAGATCGTAGGGCGTGAGCTGGACCGTGACCTTGTCGCCGGTGAGGATGCGGATGTAGTGCTTTCTCATCTTTCCCGAGATATGGGCGGTGACGATGTGCCCGTTGTCCAGCTCCACTCGGAACATCGTGTTGGGAAGCGTTTCCACCACCGTGCCTTCCATCTCGATGTGATCTTCCTTAGGCAATGTACCCCCTCGGCTCCTTGATCAAGTGCGATCAGTGTGCAAGAACGCCGGGCACGGGTAAAGACGCCGTGCGGTGTTCACGCGGGTGGTCTTCCGGGAGCGCAGCGCTCGTAACGGACCCAGACGCCGTCGAGCAGCCTCTCCTGCGGCAGGTAGCGCTCCTTGTAGCGCATCTTGCTCGACTCGGCGATCCAGTATCCGAGATAGAGCCACTCGCATCCGGCGCCGCGGGCCGCCTCGATCTGCCACAGGATGCAGTAGGTCCCGAGACCGCGGGAGTCGAAGTCCGGGTCGTAGAAGGTGTACACCGCGGAGAGGGCGTTCGGGAGTCGGTCCGCCACCGCGCCCCCCCCCCCGGGCGGCGGGGGGGGGGCGGGGCACCACCCGGGGGGGGCGCCCCCC
>CAYFYD010000057.1:0-1226 GCA_964347195.1 uncultured Ectothiorhodospiraceae bacterium | reverse complement strand
GGGGGGTTTCGGGAGTCGGGCCGCCTCCGCGCCGGCCACCCGGGGCGCGGGGGGGCGGAACTCGAAGAACGCGGTGTCCGCCCACGCCCCGCACAGGAAGCTCCGGTACTCGCGAGGTGTCGCACCGTCCATGCTCCCACCGGGATGCCGCATGGCGATGTAGCGGTCATAGAGACGGTAGTGCTCGGCCCGGAAGGTGTCGTCCCGCTCGATCACCCGAAGGTCCTGGTTGCGCCGCCATACCCGGCGCTGGCCGCGGCGGGGACGGAACTCGCGAACCGGAACGCGCAGGGCGATGCAGGACCGGCACTCCCGGCACACCGGCCGGTAGATGTGCTCTCCGCTCCGCCGGAAGCCGTGGCGCGAGAGCGCGCCCAGAAGCCCCGGGCTCTTCGGATAGTCGGGTCCGACGAAGGCGGTGCTGGCGGCGCGTTCCGGCAGATAGCCGCACTCGTGGACCGGAGTGACGAGAAGCGGCAGGCGCATGGCAGCGGCGCTCCCGCTCACGCCGCCGGGGGCGGAAGCCACCCGCTCTTCGCCCGGAAGTCGACGTCGCACCAGCGTCGGAGGTACGCGCCGAAAGCGCGGCGCGGTATCTCCACCGCACCGAGACTCGCCAGATGCGGGCTCGGGACCTGGCAGTCGATGAGCCGGTAGCCGAGGCGGGCCAAGCCGACGAGGGCCACCTTCGAGGCGTCGCGGGCGCGGCTGAACATGGACTCTCCGAAGAAGACCCGGCCGAGGGCCACTCCGTAGAGGCCCCCGGCCAGCTCGCCGTCCTGCCAGGTCTCGACCGACCTCGCATGGCCGAGTCCGTGCAGCCGGCGGTAGGCGCCGATCATGTCCCGGGTGATCCAGGTCGAGTCCGAGTCGGGGCGGGGCATCGCGCATTGCCGGATGACTTCGGAGAAGGCGGTGTCGGCACTCAGTGCGAAGTGCCCTCGCCGGAGCGTCTTGCGCAGACTTCGAGAGATCCGCAGGTCTTCCGGGATCAGCACCGCGCGCGGGTCGGGGGCCCACCAGAGCACCGGCTGCCCTTCGCTGAACCAGGGAAAGATGCCGCGGCGGTAGGCGCACAGCAGGCGTTCCGGGCTCAGAGTACCTCCTGCCGCCAGCAGGCCGTTCGGCCAGCGCAGCGCCTCCTCGATGTCGGGAAAGGCGTCCGGCGGCGATTCGTCGCCCATCGGAAGTGGATGCAGCAACAGGCGGGGGGGGGGGGCGGGTGG
>CAYFYD010000056.1:0-13804 GCA_964347195.1 uncultured Ectothiorhodospiraceae bacterium | reverse complement strand
CACCCCGCCACGCGCCGGCCCGAGGGCACGCTGCGCGTCGGGCAGGATGGCGCGCCTGGGTACGACGGTCATCCGGGCGAGCAGCGAGCCGGCAGAGCCGGCACCGGCTCGCAGCCGAGCCGCAGGTGCCAGTATCGCCAGGACCGGCCGTTGAACACCCCGGCGGGCGGATCGCGCAGCACCTCACGCAGGCGGTCCTCGGAAACCCTCGAGCGCAGCCAGCGGACATCGTCCACGCTGCCGAGTGTCATCATTTGCGCGAGAAAGAGACGACTGTCGGCGAGGGTGCAGCCGGGCGGCTGCCACCAGACGTACTTCCTCGCCATGGCTTCCGCCCGGGAGTCGCTCGTCAGCCGATCAAAGTCCGGCGGCGTGCGGGTTGTGCTCAAATCGACACCGAACGAGTCCGCAACGGCGCAATTGTACCTCCGCGCTGACTCGCCGAACCGTCCGTCTCCGTGGGTGGCAGGAACATTCGGAAGTCGACGTTGGGCGGTCGTCTGGACATCCGCGCCCGTCATTCCCGCGTCGCCTCCCGTCATTCCCGCGAAAGCGGGAATCCATTCCGGTCAACGAGCCCCGAAACTCGAGCTCTGAAGAACCCTGCCGTGGAAGGCGTCTCGGCCCGACGCACCCCTCGGAAGCGCAGGGATCCGCGGAAGATGGGCCCAGCCGAATTCGACTCAATCTCCGCCCACCGCCGCCATGAAGTTGCGGTAGAGGGTGCGCGAGAGCGAGGCGAAGGCGGGCATGTTCGCGGCGGCTTCGGCATCGAGGCGCGGCAGCGCGCCCTCGCCGAGAGCGCTTTCCAGCGCCTTCGCATACTCGGGGATCTCCCCCCAGTCGGAGACGGTGGTCGGGGTGAGCTCGACGTGAAACTGCACCGAGAAGGCGTGGTCTCCATACGAGAGCGCGTTGACCGCGCACGCGGGAGAGGCCGCCAGCACTTCGGCGCCCTCCGGCGACCGGGTGACTTCCGCACTGTGCCACTGCAGGCAGAGGAACTCCTCGGGCACGCCTTCGAGGAAGGGGCTGCGGCGCCCCGCTTCGGTGAGCCGCACCGGCATTACCCCGATCTCGGGCTGCGCGGCCGGCCCCACCGCTCCGCCCAGGGCCTCGGCGAGAAGCTGGTGGCCGAGGCAGAAGCCGAGGAAGGGGCGCCGTGACTCACCCACCCACTCCCGGATCGCGGCGAGCTCGGGCGCGATCCAGGGATGCTCCTCCTTCTGCCACACGTCCATCGGGCCGCCCATGCTGATGAGCACGTCGAAAGCGCCGAGGTCGGGAATCGGCTCGCCTTCGTCGAGCTCCACCGCCTGCCACTCGATGCCGTCTTCGGCCATGAAATCCCGAAAGATGCCCGGATGCTCGCACGCGATGTGCTGGAAGACGAGTACGCGCATGTCATTGCCTCCGGCCGGGGCGCCCCGGGCTCCTGGTCTTCGGAGCGCGGCGGCGGGGCATCATCTTAGCAGCGGGAATCCGTATCATGGCAAAGTGGGCGCTTCGCCCGCCGAGCCGGAGAACGCGATGGCCGGACTGCGCTTCCAGGTCCTGACGCTCCCGAACGCGCCCTGGGACGCGCTCGCCGGCCGCTTCCGGCGGCTGGAGGCGCTGGGCTTCGACGTCGCCGCCATCGCGGATCACTTCGTCGACTGGACCAACCCGCCGAGCCCGTGGCTCGAGTCGTGGACCCTGCTCGCGGCGGTGGCCCGCGAGACTTCCCGGATCCGCCTCTGCACCTGCGTATCGCAGATCCCGCTCCGCGAACCCGCGATGCTGGCCCGCCAGGCGCTCACCCTCGATCACGTCTCCGGCGGGCGCCTCGACGTGGGGATCGGCCTCGGCCTGCCGATCGATCCCTCCTGCGACATGATGGGGATCGCTAACTGGTCGAACCGCGAGCGCGCCGCCCGCTTCCGCGAGTACGTGGCGATAGTGGACCGCCTCCTCTCGAACGAGGTGAGCTCCTACGAAGGACGCTACTACCGCATCAGGGAGGCGACCATGAACCCGCGCCCCGTCCAGCGGCCGCGCCCTCCGCTCCTGATTGCGGCGATGGGACCGCGGATGCTCGAGCAGGCGGCCGAGCACGCCGACATCTGGAACAGCATCAGCTTCGCCGAGTCCTTCGACGCGCAGGTGGCCGAGACCCGCGAGCGCATCGATCGGGTCAACGCGCATTGCGCCGCCATCGGCCGGGACCCGGGCGGCATCATCTTCTCCTACCAGATGTTCGACCCCGCGGCGCGGGCGAGCGGCGGCTTCTTCAACTACTACGAGTCGCCGGAGCGCTTCCGCGAGATGGCCGAACGCCTCCTGCCCCTCGGCCTCTCCGAGCTGGGGCTCTACTACCCGATGCGCGAGGAGCAGTTGCCGGTCTTCGAACGCATCGCCCAGGACGTGCTGCCCGAGCTGCGACGCGGCGCATCGTCCTGCGCGAGGCCGTGAACGACGGGAAAGCCGGCCCCCGGAATCTGGCGGCACTTACCCGCGAATGCTTCGCGCCCCTTGGCGGTGTGGAGCTCGAACTTCCGTCGCGCACGCCTGTCGGCGAATGTTGCCGATTGCCGTGGTCTCACGGGCGGCCGCCCGGTTGACCGCCGCACTCGCCAAACTTTGCCGATGCCATTAGCGTCGCGCCATGAGCACGATGAACATATCGCTTCCCGAGGCCCTCGAGGATTTCGTGGACGATCAGGTCGGCGCGCGCGGCTACAGCGCGTCGAGCGAGTATGCCCGCGAACTGATCCGCAAGGACCGGGACCGCCAGCACCTGCGCGGCCTGCTTCTCGAAGGCGCGGCATCGCCTCGGGCGGTCACGGCCGACGCGGACCACTTCGACCGGCTCCGCGGTCGGGTCCGCGAAGCCGGCCGGCAGTGAGCGGTAAGCCGGTCGTCCTTCGCGAGCGGGCGCGGCGCGACATCGATGAGGCGGTCGAGCCCTATCTGGCTGAGGCGGGACCGGCGGTTGCGCTGGACTTCATCTATGCGCTGGAAGATGCTCGACAAGAGTCCTGCCCCCGATCCTGCCAGGCAAGACAGGAAGCCTGATCTCTCCATGCCCGAGCTCGTAGCCAACGGCCCGACCATCCCGGTTCATCTCATGAATGAGCTGGACAGCGGTGGAGTGGTTTTCTTCTGCGGGGCAGCCGGGTCCTCTCTCCATACGATCGGGAAGTCGGGATGATCCATGGGACCACCCACCCGCGGCCGCGGCGAAGAAAGCGTGGGAAAGGTCACCCCCGGACGCTCCACGTACACGGCGTCATCGCCCAGCCAGCGCGTCGAGAACGCGCGGCGCGTGGTGCCGAGCTCGCGGGTCGCCGGAGCACGGTGCACGACGCGCATGTGGAACACCAAGCAGTCGCCCGGCTCCATGTCCCAGGCGAGAATCTCGTGCCGCGAGATGTCGGCATCGATATCCGGCGGCGCATCGAAGGTGCCGGAGGGGAACGCGTAAGGCGAGTGATCGCCGAACTTGACGGGCGTGAACAGCTTGCCCCATCGATGTGATCCGGCGGCGAACTCCACGCACACCTGCCGGGAAATCGGGTCCAGGGGCAGCCATACGCTGCAGAGCTTGTCCCCTTCGACGCAGTAGTAGGGCTGGTCCTGGTGCCAAGGCGAGGCTTCACGGGTGCCCGGCAACTTGACCAGCATGTTCTCAAGAAAGATCCGGCAATGCCGCGACCGGGTGAGCTGCCCCGCAATCCTCGCCGCCGGCGACTCGAAAACGAAGGAGCGGTACTCGGGAATCCGGCTCCAGTTCATCAGGTCGTCGAGGTAGCCGCCCGGGTTGCCCTCGGGGGTGTAGGAGGTCGCGTAAGGGCCGGGGCTGGCCAGATTGTGCTCGAAGCCCCGCGCCAACTGTTCAATCCACCTCGTCTCGAAACGATCTCGCAGACAGACGACGCCGTCGCGCTCGAAGCGCTGGATGTCCTTCTCGGTGATCGCCGCATTGCGCGACCCGCGCCGGCCGAGCGTCGTTTCCACCGGGACCTCCCGACCGCGCTGCCGCCCCGGCGCTTCCGCTACAAGGTGCTGAAGTTCATCGGCGATGCGGAAAGGGCCTGCACCTCGAGCTCGGCGCGGTTGATGGGGTGCTCGAGGGCCTTCTTCTTCAGCTCCTCGAGGCGCGCGTAGCCCGAAGCCTGCTCGGCCGCCCACTCCTTCGCGAAGGAGCCATTGCGGATGTCCCGAATGACCCGTGTCATCCGCTTCTTCATCTCCGCCCTGGGCAGCGCTTCCGCGCGGGTGAGGGTTCCGTACTGCGATGTGGGGGAATGATAGGGGGCCTGCCGGAACATCCCCATCAGCGCGATCTGGCGCAGGATCTCCGACGCCTCTCCCGAGGCGTAGAACTCGAGCACCGCGATCTCCGGCGGAATATCGTGCTCGACCATGACCTCGAAGGCGAGCAGAAAAGCCTCGGTGAGAAGCGGCCAGAGCCCCTGCTCTGCGAAGAGATTCACGTCCGTCTCCTGCTCGAAGGTGCACTCCACCACCCCCACCCGGGTACAGCCGACCGCCTTGGAGAGCCCCAACGCCACGTCGCGGGCGCGTCCCGTCGCATCCTGGGCGACCGCAACGAAGCCGGGTACGCCCTTGCCGGCTTCGAAGGAATCGCGCACCGTCACCCCCATCGCCCGGGGCGACATCATGATCACGTCGACGTCATCGGGCGGGACGATACACTTGAAACGGATGCCGTAGCTGCTCGCGAAGTCGAGCGTCTGCCCCGGGCGCAGCGCGGACCGGATGTGGCGCTCGTAGATCTGCTCCTGGATCTCGTCGGGAATCGCGATGACGAGGATGTCTGCCCTGGTCGCCGCCTGGCGGATCGTCATCGCGGGAAAGCCATCGCTTTCCGCGCGGCGGAAGTACGCGTCCTTCCGGTTCCCGACGATGACGTCGACGCCGCTGTCACGCATGTTGAGGGCCTGCGCCCGGCCCTGATTGCCGTAGCCGAGCACGCCGACCCTGAGGCCCTCGAGCACTCCGAGGTCGACGTCTTTGTCGAAGATGATCCTGCTCATGTTCTCTCCCTCCCAAGGTTTCGAGCTCGACGGACCCTGCCGCTCCGCTCCATCAAACATCAACGTTCGCCGTCCACTCCCGGATGCGACCGGGCCACGGGCATCGGCCGGAATCCGTTGCCGTACGGCCGAAGCGTTCAGTGTCCTTCCGGGTGATCATTCGCGCTCCGGCCGCTCCGCTGTCCATCACCACGATCCGATGCTTCTCCCGTGCCGACAATCCGCACCGCATTCCCGGCTTCGGAGGTTCGCAGCCGCGCATCACGCTCGCGACCTTCATCGGCCATTCGCCCGACGACCCCGAGATCATGGTCTGGTTCCGATCGGACCCGCCCCTTGGCCGGCGCCGGCGCGCCACGCGGAGAGCATCAGATCGCGTAGACGGCGGGCTCCGCCGCGGCCGTGATTCCCGCGGCCCTCACCTCGTCCACCACCTCGCGAAGCTCGCTCAGGAATGCGTCGAGCGTCGCTTCGTGCGACATGTTGAGCATGAGCATGATCGAGGGCGGCTCGAGCGCCCTGCCGACCAGCCATCCCCGCTCGCCCAGTCCTTCTGCCACCGCGAAGATGTCGAGGGCATCCGATCCGAAAGCGAGTTGGAAGGTGTGCGGCTTCGCGTAGACGCTGAGACCTTCGATGGACTCGATGCCGTCGGCGAGCGTCTGCCGGACGCGCATGAGCCGCCCGACCACCTCCCGGTAGCCGTCGCGGCCGAGGTAACGCATCACCGCCCAGGCGGAAGCGATCGCACCACCCGATCGCGACCCGCTGATGTTGGGCGTCGAATAGACCCCGGCCGGCCAGTCCTCGAAGGTGGTGCGTTGGAAACGCTCGAGCGCAGCGTCCCGCAAGAGCAGCGCCGACACCCCCTTCGTCGCGTAGCCGTACTTGTGGAGATCGACCGAAATGGAGGTGACGCCGGGTATCGCGAAGTCGAACTCGGGGACGGAGGAGTCGATCTCTCGCGCAAAGGGCAGAACCATGCCGCCGAGACAGGCGTCGACGTGCAGCCACAAAGCGTGCTGCCGTGCGAGCGCCGCGATTCGGCCCACCGGATCGCACTCGCCGTAGGGATAGGGCGGTGCGGAAGCGACCAGCATCACCGTGTTCCGGTTTATCGCGCTCGCCATCGCCTCCACGTCGGCGACAAAACCCGGGCTCTCCGCCATGCGCACCACCCTGACGCCGAGAAGATGCGCCGCCTTGTCGAAGGAAGGGTGGGCGGTGCGCGGCACGATCATTTCGGGGGCGGCGGGGGCGGCCTCTCGCTCCCTCGCCCAGTCGCGCGCGGTCTTGACCGCCATGATGTTGGTCTCGGTCCCGCCCGATGTGGTGCTGCCGCCCGCGCCGTCAGGGGCGTGCAGCAGATCGAGGAGCATGTCGACGACCTCGACCTCGTAGCGGTGCAGACTCGGGTAGGAGGTGCGGCTGTAGAGCGCGTTCTCGTCGATGTACATCCCGAACGCCTCGTGCGCGACGTCGAGCACATCATCCCCCGCGAAATAGGAGGGCTTGAAGGATCGTCCCGAGTGCCAGGGGGCATCGTCGCGCCGGAAGGACTCCATCCTCCGCTCGAGCTCGTCCCGGCTGCATCGCTCGGCGGGAAAGGCGGTCTTGTGCATGTCGGGGCTCCTGGAGGCTCGCGTCACTGGCTGGCAGCGGACCGGCGAGACGCATTCTACGCCGCTCGCCGTGGCGCCAGGAGGACGGAGCCCCGCGCGGCCTTGGGCGAATCGCGGCATGATCTCGCGGGCGAAACGGTGCACCATCTCGTAACAGGACGCCTCGTCGCCGGCAAAGCAGCGCAGGTTCATCGCGTCGACCCCCGCGTCGCGGTACTGCACGAGCAGGGAGACGATCCGCTCGATCGAGCCGACCAGCTCGTAGTCCCGGTTGCGCCCCACCTTCGCCCGGGCCTCGTCGTCGTCGCCGATGTAGAGCGGCGACTGTGCGCGGACTTCGAAGCGCGTCGATGCACGGCCCGCCTCGGCCGCGAGCCGGGAGAGCAGGGCGATGCCTTCCCGGATCACTGCGGGCGGACCTTCCGGGATCCATCCGTGGCACCACCGGGCGAGGGTGCGGAGCGGAGGCTCGAAGAGCTCGGGAACGCCGCTTTGCGGATTCGGCCGGATGCCGCCGCCCATGAGCAAGGGGATCTCCGCGGTCTCGGGGAAGAAGGCGCCGCGATCTATCTGAATCCTTTCGCCCCGGAAGTCCGCCCGGCCGCCGGGAAGCAGCACCGAGAGCGCTTCGACATACTCGCGGGTGTACGCCGCCTTCTCGGTGTAGGGAATCTCCATCACCCGGTAGTCGGCCGGATAGTCCCCGCTGCCGATCCCGAGCGACAGGCGATGCCCGGAGAGCGCCTGCAAGGTGATGATCTGTCGAGCGAGCACCCGGGGGTCGCGCAGCGGCAGCACCAGCACCGAGGTCATGAGCCGCACCGTCCTCGCCGCCGCCGCCGCGAAGCTCAAGGTCACCAGGGATTCGTAGAGGTCCGGCGAGATGTCGGCATGGGGCTCGGTGAGCCCCGAGGTGCGGTGTCCCAGCCACTCGGTGTCGTAGCTGATGTGGTCGTGCACCAGCAGCGCGTCGAAGCCGAGCGCTTCCGCTTCCTCCGCCACCCGGCGGATGTTGGCGGGGCTCGCGAGCGGTCCGGAGTTCGGGAGCGCGAGGCCGAAGTTCACGCTTCATCCTCTCCGGGCGGGCGTCGAGACCCGAATGCGCTTCCGCTCACGTGCGGGCGCACGGTCCGCACGGAGCACGTGGTGGAGTGGTCGCCGGCCGCTGCCGCGCGCGCGGGCGCACGGGAACTCGCGATCCCGATCATGCCCCGGGTGATGCCGCTTCCGCTCGCGCGCGGGCGCACGAATCCGGTCTCGAGGCGACGGATCAACCGGGGGAGGGAGGCGCGCCGCCACGGTCCCGGCGCGCGAGGGCGGATCCGCCGGGGCCTTCCGCGGACCCGGACTGCCGCCGTCAGCCCTCGGCGGTGACCGGGTCGATCATCTTGCGCACCTCGGTGACCACGGTGGCGGGAAATCCGCTGCGCTCGGCATGCTCGTGGATGAGCGCTTCGTCGTCGGAGAGGTAGATGCAGAAGGTCTTGTCGCCGGCGACGTAGGTGTGCTCCCACTGGATGTTCTTCTTCTCCGCCTTCATGTCCGCCAACACGCCGTTGGACTTCTGCGCCGCGTCCCGCAGCGCCTCGCGTTCCGCGGAACCGATCTCGGGAATGTCCCGCTCTATGACATATCTGGGCATGGTGAGTCTCCCTCGTGGGTGTGAGTTTCAAGCTCGGGTATGGGACATCGCTTGCGCCGGCAAGGGAAGGTCGTCCGGGCCCGGTCGACCCGAGCCCGGGGCATGCCGCTCCGCGACGCCTCAGGCGGCCCCCGGCACGGGACACGCACCGGCGTCGCCTCGCCTGACGACCCTTCCCGCCATGGCGCCGTGGTAGGTGCCGGCATCGACGACCACCTGACCGTTGACCACCACGTACTCGATGCCCCGGGGATAGTCCTTGTTGCCGTCCAGCGGCGCCTTGATACGGTCGAGATCGAACACCGTGATGTCCGCATCGGCCCCTTCCCGCAGCATCCCTTTCCGGCGCAGTCCCATGGTCTGCGCAGCGTAGGACGTCATCTTGCGCACCGCGTCCTCCAGCCGGATGAGCTTCTTCTCGCGCACGTAGTAGCCGAGCACTCTCGGAAAGGAACCGTACTGTCCGATCGACGGGTTGCCTTCCACGAAGCCCATCGCATCGGTCTCGATCATCGTCAGCGGGTGGACCACCGCCGCGGCGAGGTCGTCGGTCTGCCTGAAGATGCGGTACATCGTGGCCTGACAGCGCTCCTCCAGAATGAGGTCCATCACGGTGGTCTCGGGATCGCTGCCCCGGAGCCGGCTGATCTCGTTGATGGTCATGCCCTGGAAGCGGCCATTGGGCTCGCTCAACACCCTCGCGAGGCGGATCTCGTCCCAGCGGCAGACCGCGCTGTCCGCGGCGAGCCGCGCGGTCTCCTCGACCATCGCCTGCTTCATGCGGCTGCGCTCGTCGGGGTCCCGGAGGCGCCGGAAGAGATCCTCGAGGGTGCCCTCGCTCACCCAGTGCGGGAGCAGCAGGCGCAGGGTGGTGCCCGCCGCGAGGGGGTAGACGTCGGTCGCCACTTCCAGCCCCTCTTCGCGGGCGTTCGCGATCGTGTCCAGGACCTCGCCGATCCTGCCGGCGTTCGCCTCGCCCTGGACCGAGATATGGGAGATGACGACCGGCAGCTTCGCCTCGCGCCCGACCGCGAAGCTCTCCTCGAGCGATTCGAAGATGCGATCGCTGTAGTCGCGCATGTGGGTGCCGAAGATGCCGCCGTGGGCGGCCGAGACCCTGGCGAGCGCGATGACCTCGTCGTTGTCCGCGTAGTCCCCCGGCGCATAGGCGAGGCCCACCGTGAAGCCGAAGGCCCCCGCCTGCATCGCTTCACGGACGGTGGCCTTCATGCGGGAGAGCTCGGCTTCGGTGGGGGGGCGCTTCTCGAATCCCATCGCGTCGATGCGCACCGTGCCGTGCCCCACCATCGGCACGAAGTTGGTGGGAATATCGAAGCTCCCGAGCTCCCGCAGGTACTCGTCGAAGGTGCGCCAGCGCCACGAGAGCACCCCTTCCACCGGCGACTCGAAGGCGACATAGGCCTTGAGCAGGTCCAGGGTATCGGGGTTGACCGGGGCCGCCGACTCGCCGCATTGCCCCGCGCATTCTGTCGTGATCCCCTGGCGGAGCTTGAAGTCTCGCGGATTGGCCGGATCGAGCACCGTGAAGTCGGCGTGGCAGTGCACGTCGATGAAGCCCGGAGAGACGTAGAGGCCCTCGGCATCGACCACCCGATCGGCTTTCTCCTCGATCCGTCCGATTGCGGCGATGGAGCCGTCCCTGACGCCCAGGTCGGCGCAGAACCAGGGGTTGCCGCTTCCGTCCACGATGCGGCCGTTGCGTATCAGGAGGTCGTACATGAATGGTCTTCCGGGCGAGTCGGGGCGGAGCCGGGTGGCCATTGTCACGCGCGCGGCAGCGCGCGTCGACCGCGACTCCGCACGGGCGCGAACGCCAGGGCTCTTCAAGACCCGCGTGGACGAGCCGGCCACCCCGTCGCATGAGAAGGTCCGGCGTCGCGAAGGCGCTTCTCCCGGGTGCGCGGTACATCGTCCGTCCCGAGTCTGTTTTCACAGCAGACTCCAGTTTCGGGGCTCGTTGACCGGAATGGATCCCCGCGGACCCTGTCCCCGACCCCGATCGGGGAGCGGGAATGACGGGAGGGGGCACGGGAATGACGGGAGGGGGTGCGGGAGTGACGGGAGGGGGCGCGGGAATGACGACAAAGTGGGGCACCGGCCAGCGCGAATGACAGCCGAGAGAATGACGTCATTCACGCGCCGCCCTCCGTCGTTCCCGCACCACCTCCGTCATTCCCGCGGAAGCGGGAATCCACGTGCATGTACCCTGACCGAACACGGATACACAGGGACGGGAGGCGTCGTCTCCCCGGCGGGTCCCGGGCGCGGCTCCGGCTCAGGCCAATCCCGTCTCAACCGCGAGCGACTGCATGAGCGAGGCGTCTCCCCGGCGGGTCCCGGGCGCGACTCCGGCTCAGTTGCGCATGCGCTCGCGGTTGTGGTCGAAGAGCGCGTAGCGCTGGAGCCGCGCGGGAAGGCGCTCGCCGAGAAGCTCGATCTCCCATCCCGAGTCCTGTTCCGCCACCTCCCGGGGCACGTAGCCGAGGGCGACCGACGCCTTCGCGTGGTGGGCGTAGCCGCCGGACGTTATCCAGCCGACCACCTTGCCGTCCAGCCACACCGGCTCGTCTCCGATCGCGTCGGCGTCCTTCGCCTCCAGCACGAAGGTGCGCAGGCGCAACCGCCCTCCCTCCGCGCGTTCCGCCCGCGCCGCCGCCTTGCCGATGAAGTCGGCCTCCTTGTCGAAGGCCACGAAGCGATCGAGACCCGCTTCCACCGGGCCGTAGATGGGACGGTACTCGCGCGCCCAGCCTCCGAAGCTCTTCTCCAGGCGGAGGGCGTTGAGCGCGCGCGAGCCGAAGAGACGGATGCCGTGCGGCTCGCCCGCGCGCATCAGCTCGTCGAAGAGATAGCGGTGGTACTCCGGCTTGCACCAGATCTCGTAGCCGAGGTCGCCGGTAAAGGTCACCCGTCCCCCCAGGGCCGGCGCCATGCCGAGGGTCATCCACCGGATGTCCATGAAACGCATGCCGCGGCTCGAGACGTCGTCGCGCGTGACGGAGGCGAGCACATCGCGGGCGCGCGGGCCGGCCACCGAGAGACCGACCAAGCCCAGGCGCAGCGCGTTCAGCGACACCGAGCCGTCCTCCGGAAGGTGCTGGCCGAACCAGCGCATGTGGTAGTCCTCGGCGATGCCGGAACCCGCGATGAAGAAGCCCTCCTCCCCCAGGTTCGCGAGCGAGAAGTCGCCGACGATCCGGCCGTCCTCCTTGAGCATCGGGGCGAGCGTCATCCGACCCGGCCGCGGGATGCGGCAGGCGAGGATGCGGTCGAGCCAGGCCCGCGCGCCCTCGCCGGTCACCGTGTACTTGGCGAAGCCCGAGATGTCCGTCAGTCCGACCCGCTCGCGCACCGCCTCGCACTCCGCCGCAACGTGCTCGAAGTCGGTGGAGCGCCGCCATGAGAACTCGTCCTCCACCCCGGGCGGAGCGTACCAGAGGGGCACTTCGAGGCCGTAGGCGGCTCCGAACTGCGCGCCCGCCGCCGCCAGCCGGTCGTAGAGCGGGGTGGTGCACAGCGGCCGGGCCGCGGGCAGCTCTTCGTTGGGAAAGCGGATCGAGAATCGCCGCGAGTAGTTCTCCCGCACCTTGACGTTAGTGTACGCGGGGGTCGCCCAATCGCCGAAGCGTGCCACGTCCATCGCGAACACGTCGGATCCGGGGTCGCCGTCCACCATCCAGTTGGCCAGCGCGAGGCCGACCCCGCCCCCCTGCGAGAAGCCCGCCATCACCCCGCAGGCACACCAGAATCCGGGGACTCCGCGCACCGGACCCACCAGAGGGTTGCCGTCCGGGGCGAAGGTGAAGGGGCCGTTCACGATCTGCTTGATGCCTGCGTTCTGGAAGGCGGGGAAGTGCCGGAAGCCGACTTCGAGCGAGGGCGCGATGCGGTCGATGTCCGGCTCGAGCAGCTCGTGACCGAAGTCCCAGGGCGTCTCGTGCTCCGACCACGGCCGGCATGCCTTCTCGTAGGTGCCCATCAGCATGCCGCCCCGCTCCTGGCGCAGATAGAGCTCGCCGTCGAAGTCGACGACGTGCAGCACCTCCCGGCCCGTCTTCTCGTTGATCTCCGCCACCTCCGGCATGTCCTCGGTGAGCAGGTACATGTGCTCCATCGCGAGCACCGGTAGCTCGAGCCCCGCCATGCGCCCCACCTCCCGCGCCCACAGGCCGGCCGCGTTGACGACGTGCTCGGCGCGCACGGTGCCCTTGGCCGTGACCACGTCCCAGGTACGGTCGGCGTTGCGCACGAGCGACTCGACCCGGGTGTGGCGGTGGATCTCGGCCCCGAGCCTGCGGGCCGACCGGGCATAGGCCTGGGTGACCCCGGAGGGATCGAGATGTCCGTCGACCCAGGGGCGCAGCGCACCGGCGAAGCAGGCGGGATCGAGCAGCGGCATCAGGCGGTGCGCCTCCTCCGCGCTGATGATCTCGGCGTCGATGTCGAGGTAGCGTCCCTTCGCCACCATGCTCTTCAGCCAGTCGAAGCGCTCCTGCGTCGCGGCCAGCATCACGCCGCCCGTGATGTGCAGCCCCGTCGCCTGTCCGGAGACCTCTTCGATCTCCTGGTAGAGCTCGATCGTGTACTTCTGCAGCTTGGCGACGTTCGGATCGCCGTTGATGGTGTGCATTCCGCCCGCCGCATGCCACGTCGAGCCCGAGGTGAGCTCGTCACGTTCGAGCAGCACGACGTCCGTCCAACCGCGCTTGGCGAGGTGGTAGAGCACGGAGCAGCCGACCACCCCTCCTCCGATTACGACGACGCGGGCGTGGGTCTTCATGTGCGGTGGTCCTCGTTCAACCGACCGCCGGGCCGCGGCGGCAGGAAGCACGGAGTCTATACGAAGGCATCATCGCGCCTGACCCCACGCGCTCGCATGGTTAGCTGACTCCGTCGTCCGTGCACGACGGCCTCGGCGGTCAGTGCGCGGCAACGGCTGCGAGAAGCTCCCTTTCGAATCGCCCCGCCTCCGTCAGCCTCGCCGAGACACTCGGCCATCCCTTCCCCATTTCGCTCCGCCTGCGTCGATAGTCATCCGGGCGTTTCTCGAACCTCCTGCTCTTGGGCAAGGCTCGAAGTTGGTCCTCGGGATTGGGACGACACTCCCAATCGTCTCGCCGGACGACGTTGTTGTCCGGCCAGACCGCGGCAAGCACCCATGCTTCGATACTCTTGGAGGGCGTACACATGACGACTCGCCGCGGACATCTGTCCTCACCAAGCCAAGTGAGTACCACCGCTCGCAAGGCGTCGGTGGTACTCTCCGGCGGTGGACAGGGTGCCTCGCAGGGCAGATCGTCGGATGGCGCGTCATGAATGTTTCCGCTGGCATAGGTACTGCCCGCCACATCCGCGTCTACGTGAACGATCAACGCGTCATGATACGAGAGGGCTGAAGAACCGGACACCGAGCCTCGGCCCTCCACAGGGCTCTTCAAAGTCGGCTTGACGGCTTCAGACTCCGAGCTTCGGGATTGGTT
>CAYFYD010000055.1:0-14020 GCA_964347195.1 uncultured Ectothiorhodospiraceae bacterium | reverse complement strand
CCCACCTTCGCCGCATCGGCGCGTCATCCTCCACCCTCGGACCGCACCCCGCCGTCCGACCGTCCCCTGCGCCCAGAGTCCAGCTCTGTTACACAGCAAACTCGAGTTTCGGGGCTCGTTGACCGGAATGGATTCCCGCCCCCGATCGGGGTCGAGGGCAAGCTTCCGCGGGAAAGACGGGAGGTGGAGCGGGAGTGACCCGGCATCACTGCCAAGCGGCGGCGCGACATCGAGTGGTGCGGGAAAGACGGGAAGTGGAGCGGGAGTGACCAGCGTCGGGCAGCACTCCCGGAACCCCGGCGGCCGGTGGTGCGGGAATGGAGGGATTGGATGTTCGGACGTGCACCCAACATCGACTTCCGAATGTTCCTGCTCCGACTTGCGGTCATGCGTGGAAGCGCTCGAGGCGCCGGTAGGACAGCGCTTCCAGCAGGTGGCCGCTCTCGATGCGCCCGCTCCCCGCGAGATCGGCGATGCTGCGGGCCACGCGCAACACCCGGTGGTGGCTGCGCGCGGACAGGCCGAGGCGGCGGACCGCGCGATGCAACAGGGCCCGCTCCGCGTCGTCCAGCGCGCAGTGGCGTTCCGTTTCCGCCGGAGTGAGCCGGGAGTTGACGGTGTGCTGGCGACACTCCTGGGCCTCGCGAGCGGACGTGACGCGCGCCGCGACCCGGGCCGTGGCTTCGCCCGGCATCCGCTCGGCGCTGTCGATGTCGTCGGACCAGGGCACGGTCTCGACCAGCAGGTCCAGACGGTCGAGGAGCGGGCCGGACACCTTCGACCGATAGCGCACGCGCTGGGCCGGAGTGCACGAGCAGCGGCCGGTCCCGTCTCCGAAGTGGCCGCAGGGGCACGGGTTCATCGCGCAGACCAACTGGAAGAGCGCAGGGAAGTCGGCGCTGCGGGCGGCTCGGGAGATGGTGACCAGGCCGGACTCGAGCGGCTGGCGGAGGACGTCGAGCACCCGTTGGCTGAACTCCGCGAGCTCGTCGAGAAACAGCACACCCCGGTGGGCGAGGGAGATCTCGCCCGGTCGCGGGTTGGCCCCACCGCCGACGAGTGCGACGGCGGAGGCGCTGTGGTGGGGCGCCCTGAACGGACGCCGGGCCCAGTTGCGGGGGTCGAAGGGCGCTGCCGACACCGAGAGGACGGCGGCGGCCTCGAGCGCCTCTTCTTCGTCCATCGCCGGCAGGAGGCCGGGCAGACGCTGCGCCAGCATCGTCTTGCCGGTGCCCGGCGGGCCGATCATGAGCAGGTGGTGTCCGCCGCTCGCCGCGATCTCCAGGGCGCGGCGGGCGCGGTGCTGGCCGCGGACCTCGGCCATGTCTCCTCGCGAATCCTGCGCCGCGCTCCTCCGCTCGGTGACGTGCGCCGCGAGAGGCTCGCCTCCGCGCAGATGCCGGTACACGTCGATCAGGCTTTGCGCGGGAAGGATCCGTGCCCCGTGCACGAGGCCCGCCGCCGCCTCGTCGCCGGAAGGCAGCACGAGCGCGCGGCCGGCATCGCGCGAGCGCAGTGCGCTCGGGAGCGACGCCCCTCCGGGACGCAACATCCCGGTGAGCGCGAGCTCTCCGATGAATTCGAAGGTGTCGAGGCGGCCGGGATCGAGCTGGTCCGACGCGGCGAGGATCCCCACCGCAATCGGCAGATCGAACTGACCGCCGTGCTTGGGCAGCTCGGCGGGGGCCAGGTTGACGGTGATACGCTGCTTGGGGAAGGCGAAGTCGAGGGTGAGCAGGGCGCTGCGGACCCGGTCCTTGGCCTCTTTGACCGCGGTTTCCGCGAGTCCGACGATGGAGAAGGAGGGTAGCCCGCCGCTCAGATGCACCTCCACCGTCACCAGGGGGGCTTCGATGCCGGTTCGGGCGCGGCTGAACACGACGGCAAGGGACATGGCGCTCCTCGAGCTTCGCGCTTCCCGCCGGAACCTGCGCTCAGGGATCGAGGCCCGCTCCGGCGGGCAGCGCGGTTACGTCCACTCGGCGCGGGGGGTCCGTTCCGCTCGGGCCGAGGGCTCCACCCGCGCCATTCTCGGGCCCCTCCCGCCGCCCGCAAATGGTGCTGCGTCCCGTCCGAGCGTCGCGTTCCGGCTCGCTGCGGCGTCGCCGGGCGTAACGCCTCGGTGTCTCTCCCGGCTCCCCCGCTAGTCGCTTCTCGACGCGGGGAGTGTCGCTTCCAGCTCGGCGACCTCGCGCTCCCGGCGCCCGAGCTCGTCGCGGACGCAGCCGATCGACGTCGCAAAGCCGTGCGTCATCACAGGCCGCGTTCCGGCCGACCCCGATTGCGGTGTCTCGACCAATCGGCGCCCATATCGCCACAGACTCGTTGTCGCCACCTGTCAGGAAATCCGGGAGGTCGGCTCCCGGCATCGGCCGGACTCTTCGATTGCCGCATCACGTGCGTCGCGCTCGTGACAAGCCGAGGACCAGGCCGACCGGTCCGCGTTCACGCCGTGTCTTGCTCCCTCGACTCTGCCTGCTCTGCGCCATGGACTGAGTCAGCCGGTCGAGCACGATAGCCAGCATCACGATTCCAAGACCACCGACCGTCGCAATTCCCATGTCGAGCCTGCCGATACCACGACGGACCATCTGGCCCAACCCGCCGACGGCGATCATCGAGGCAATCACGACCATGGACAGCGACATCATGAGCGTCTGGTTGACCCCCGCCATGATGGAGGGCAGGGGCAATGGCAGTTGCGCTTTCCAAAGCAACCGGCGATCGGACGCACCGAAGGCCAGCATGGCCTCGACCACCTCGTTCGGCACCTGTCTGATTCCGAGATTGGTCAGCCGAACAATCGGAGGCAGCGCGAATATGATGGTGACGATGACGCCGGGCACATTTACCGCGCAACAGGATCTGATCGCTCACAACGCCCAGCGTCCGTCCGTCCGCGACGACGACAATGGGATGCCGGCTTCCTGTTCACGCTTGCCAATGCCCCGAGACCTGATGGCCGCGAGTGCCTCGTGCTCGCGGTCGCCGAAGACCTTCCAGACACCGCGGCATTCTATGGTGGCGTTTGAAATGCGCTGGTTCCCGTCCGTCTCCTCGGCCTCAAAGTGAAAGCGAGTGCATGGCGCACCATGCACTCGCTACATCTGTTGCACGGGAATCCTGGCGCGTTACTGCATCGCCTTTACCTCGGCGATCCAAGTGTCCCATTGCGCCTGGTTCTCCGTGATCCAGTCTCGGGCGTGCTGGCGGATCTCTTCGTCCGAGTTTTCGCCCTCGTTCACCAGCATGTTCTGTGCGTTGATGTCGTCTATGGGGATCCTGATCAACTCGAACCATTTCCTGGCGACAGGGTTTGCCTCGATCCACTCCGTATTCGCGATGACATGCTGCGTATTGACGGCGAAACCGAGATTGCCGAGGCCCTCTACCGTCGTGTTGTCCTCTTCGGTCCGGCCGTCGGGCAGGGAAGTGAAGGGCACCGTGAGCCACGTCACCTCGTGACCAGGGCGCAGCACACCGCTGAGCCAGAGCGGAGTCCAGGTGTAGTAGAGAGTCGGCTGCCCCCCTCTGATGCGCTCGATGGCATCGGGGATGGTGGCGAAGTAGCCGCCTTGGCGATGCTCGACCGTGTCGCGCAATTCGTAGGCGTCAAGTTGGTGTTCGATGACACGCTCGCAGCCCCAACCCGTCTCGCAACCATAGAGGTCGGCCTTGCCGTTGTTGTCGATGTCAAACAGCTTCGCCAGCTCGGGGTCCTTCAGTTGGTCCAGCGTCTTGATGCCATGGGCATCCGCGGTCGCTTTGTCGATGAGGTAGCCCTGCAGCGAGTTCTCCACCAGGGTTCCAACCCGCTGCCAGGAAGCATCGCCACCCTGCTGCTCCCAGAAGGTCTTGTGGAGCGGCCACCACAACATCGGATAGTAGGAGGCATCTCCATTCGCGACCGCTACGAAGCTGGCCTGCATTTGGGCGACCGCCGGCTCTTCCACTTCGTATCCGAGCTCCTCCAGGCCCATGCCGACAAGATAGGCCTGAAAAAGCTCTTCCGAGATGCCTTGGTAAATCGGCTTGACCCTGTCCGCCGCTTCCGCGAACGGTATCAGTTGAATCGCCAGGAGCAGGCCGGCCATAGTCAAAACTGCCTTTCGGATCATTTCCAGTCTCCTTCAACGCCACTACAAAGCCTCTGCGACCCCACAACTATCGGAGGGGTATCGATTGCATGCTATCCGTTGCCCGGAATCATGACAAGCGACAAGGGGTTGTCCCAACTGCATGATGTGAAAAGAGGTTATTGCTTTTCGTACTTCTTCGACCGGGACCGGTCATCCCGCTTTACGACCTCGGGCCGCTGCGATGGTGGTCGGTCGCGGTAGTGGACCTGCCAGAGCGCATTCCGGGCCGGCATGGATCTGTAACGATGAATCATGGGAATCCGGCCGGTCCCCTTCGACCCGGTTCGCTCGTGCGTCGCGGTCGCCCGAACCCGGGCCGACAGTCCCGAGGTGACGCAGGCGCCGGAGGCGCTCGCACTCGCCACCATCGGCTCGGCGCGCGCGGTCGGGCTGGAGGATCGCATCGGATCGATCGAGGCCGGGGAACAGGCGGACCTCCCGCTCGTCGACATGCGCCGCTTCGGGCTGACTCCGGTCACCGACCCCATCCGCACCTCGTCTGTCATGCGCCAGCCGAGGATGTGGAGGCGGTCCTCGTCGACGGTCGGGTGCTGGTGCGCGACGGCACGTTCCTCGCCATCGACGATGACGAGGTCATCGAGCGGGCGGCGGTAGCCGGAGTCGCCGCGTGGGACCCTTTCCTCGGGCGTTCCGGCGCCTACACCGCCTGAGCCAACCCGGCTCCCCCGCTAGTCGCTTCTCGACGCGGCGAGCGTCGCTTCCAGCTCGGCGACCTTGCGCTCCAGGCCCTCGAGCTTGTCGCGGGTGCGCTCGAGCACCGCCTGCTGCACGTCGAACTCCTCGCGGCTCACGAGGTCCATCCGTTCGAGCGCGGCGCCGAGTGCGCTGCGCAGGGTGGAGCGCAGCTCGCGCTCGATCTCTCCCACGCCCGCCGGCAGCACCTCCAGCACGTGCCGCACGAGCTCGTCGAGACGTTCGGGATCGAAAGGTCGGCTCATCGTCTCCGGGGCCGGCCCGGGTCCAGGGGCTCCCGTACCATAGTGACTCGCGGCGCCGGGCTCAAGCGCAGACGCTCCGGAGACAGGACTGTCCCCCGCTGGCCGAGCATCCGCTCCAGGGGGGGTCGGGACGGTGCCCTGCGTGCCGTCACGGCGGTGCGTGGGCTCTGTGGGCGCCGCCAATCGGCCGCTTCTCGTTCGGATCCCTTCATCCAGGCCACCGATTCCGGTCCGGGACCGTAGCGTGCAGGGCTGATTGGTTCTTTTGACCGTGTCTAATAGATTCAAGGGGTTATGTCGATCGCCGAGCGTTTCGGGCGAAGTCGTCGTCAGCCGAAGAAAGAGCTTCTGCATCGAGGAGCTACGCTGTCCGGCGGCGATCGAGGACGCCCACGAACTGATCTGCCCTGCCGTAGCGTGGGATGATTCTGCTCTGGAGAAGGCGCGCGGGCTAGAATCCCCGGAGCGTAAACGACGCGGATCGAGCGGATGGAACCGGGAGAGGGAGCGGGCGACGCCTATGTGGTGATGGGCAATCCGGTCGCTCACAGCCAGTCGCCTTTCATTCACGCCGAGTTCGCGCGTCAGGTCGGCCACGCTATCGTGTACGCCGCACGCCACGTCGATCGCGGGTGCTTCGCGGACGCGGTGGCAGCCTTTCGCGGCGAGGGAGGCCGCGGTGCGAACGTGACCCTCCCCTTCAAGGAGGAGGCCTTTGCCCTGTCGATGCTGCGCAGCGCGCGGGAGGAGAAGGCCGGCGCCGTCAATACTCTGGGATTCGAGGGTACGCGCGTCTGGGGGGACAACACCGATGGCGCCGGTCTGGTGAGGGACCTCGAGCAGAACCTGGGCTTGGCTCTCTCCGGCCGGGAGATCCTTCTGCTCGGTGCCGGCGGCGCCGCCCGCGGGGTGATCGGCCCCTTGCTCGCGGCTTCGCCCGCGCGTCTCGTCGTCGCGAACCGGACGGCCTCGCGGGCGGAAGCGCTGCGCCGGCACTTCGGTGACGACATCGAGGCGTGCGGGCTCGATCGCCTGCCCGCCGCGCGCTTCGACCTCATCGTCAACGCCACGTCGGCGAGCCTCGCCGGCGAAGCTCCGCCCCTTCCCGCGACGCTGCTGCGACCCGGGGGTAGCGCCTACGACATGATGTACGCGGCCGAGCCGAGTCCCTTCATGCGCTGGGCGGAGAGGGCCGGAGCGCCGAAGGTCGCCGACGGGACCGGGATGCTGGTGGAGCAGGCGGCGGAAGCCTTCCTGCTCTGGCGCGGGGTGCGCCCGTGCACGGGTCCGGTGATCGAAGCCCTGCGGCGACGCCTGCGCAGCTCGGCGTCCGGCTGAGCACGGCGGGGCGCGAAGCCCGCATTGCTCTGCTCGAGCTTCGTGAGCTGCGGGCGTCGAGACGCCGCAGTGGGCGGGTGCAGGGACGGAGAGACACTGAAGTCACAGTGGCAGCCATGTCGAAGCGGCTCGGGGGAGTACCTCCGCTCAGCGCTTCGGGGTTGGCGTTCGCGATGGGAGCTCGTTGAGCAACGCGGGCTACGACCCGTCCGGCCTCGAGGATTACCCACCGTCGGAGGCCGCCAGCTCGCGGGCGAGGCGGGCGAAGTCGGCGATGGCGAGCGCCTGGGGGCGAGCGGCGGGGTCGCAGCCCGCCCCGACGATGCGCGTCCGGTCCAGGCGCCCGCGCAGCGCCGCCTTCAGCGTCTTTCGCCGCCGGGTGAAGAGATGGCGCACGAGATCGGCGAAGACGCCGCGGTCCGCAACCGCGACGGACGACTCGCGGTGGGGCACGAGGCGCAGGAAGGTCGACTCGACCTGCGGCCTCGGCCGGAATGCGCCGGCTTCGATCGGGAAGAGGTGTTCCACCGCGCAGTCGAGCTGCACCATGACGCTGAGGCGTCCGTAGTGCTTCGATCCCGGTGCAGCCTCGATGCGCCGCGCCACCTCGTGCTGAAGCGCGCAGTGCACATCGTGGATGTGTCGTAGCTGTCCGAGCAGGCGGAAGAGCAGGGGGGTGGAGATGTTGTAGGGCAGGTTGCCCACTACCCGGAGGCGGCGGGCACCGGCCAGCGCGCCGAAATCGAAGGAGAGCACGTCGTGGTTCACGAGACGCAGCGCTCCGGCGCCCTCCATGTCGCGGCGGAGGCGCGTGCAGAGGTCCCGGTCGATCTCCACCGCGGTCAACTCGCCGCAGCGGCGCAGGAGGGGGAGCGTGAGCGCTCCGCGTCCCGGTCCGATCTCCACGATCGCCTGACCCGGTCGCGGGTCCACGGCGTCGACGATGCGTTCGATGACGGCACCGTCGTGCAGAAAGTGCTGGCCGAAACGCCGCCGGGCGCGATGCCGGTCCGCGTCGGCCCCGGGACCCGCTCTCATCCGAGCGCGCGAGACGCCCGCCTACTCCTCATCGAGGCGCAGCTCCACAAAGGCCTCTTCCCGGATCTGGCGGATCCAGGTCTGCAACTCCTCGTCGATCTTGCGACTGCGGATCGCTCTCGTCGCGTTCGCGCGGCGCACTTCCTCGGTGCCGTCGTAGGCGCGTCGTTCGACGACCTGCAGCAAGTGCCAACCGCGCTCCGTCCTGACCAGCGGGCTCAGCTCGGATTCCTGCAGGGCGTCGACGGCCCGGTCGAGGGCGGGATGGAGGCCGCCGGGTGCGACCCAGCCGAGATCGCCCCCCATCGCCGCGTTGCCCGGATCGTCGGAGTGCGCGCGCGCGAGCTCGGCGAAGTCGTCGCCGTTGCGAATCCGGTCGCGCAATTGGGCGAGGTGTGCCCGCGCGTCGGCATCGCTGCGGACCTCGTTGGGCTCGATGAGGATATGGCGCGCCCGGGTCTGGGTAATGACGAGGGCCTCGCCGCGTTTCAGGTCCGTCACCTTCACGAGATGAAATCCACTCGGGCTGCGGATCGGCTCCGACACTTCGCCGATGCCGAGCCGGGGCACCTCATCCGCGAACAGGGTCGGCAGCTCGCGCACCCGGCGCCAGCCCAGGTCGCCTCCGTTCAGGGCTTGTCGACCGTCGGAGTGCGCGACTGCCGCCTCCGCGAAGTCGAGGTCGGCCCGCAGCCGCGCGAGCAGCGCGTGCGCTCGTTGCCGGGACTCCTCGATCTCCTCCGGCGACGCCCCTTCCGGCACCGCGATCAGAATGTGTCCGAGGCGGTACTCGCGGTCGCCCCCGCTCTGCTTTTCCAGAGTGGCGAGATAGTCGTCGACGTCCCGGGGAGAGACCGTGACCCGGTTGGTGACGAAGCGCTGGTGAACCCGGGCCACCAGCATCTCCTCACGGATCTCCTCGCGGAGCTTCGAGAAGTCGTGGCCTTCCCTTTCCAGGATCTGCCGGAAGTCCGAAGGGCTGAGGTTGTTTCGCGCCGCGAGGTCGTCCATTGCGCGGTTGAGCTCCTCGTCCTCGATCCGCATCCCCGCTTCCGCCGCGAGCTGGAGCTGGATGCGATCGACCACGAGGCGTTCGAGCACCTGGCGGGCGAGCACGTCCCGGGGGGGGAGCGGGGTGCCCGCTTCCTCGAGGCTGCTTCGGACAAGGTCCATGCGAGCGAGCAGCTCGCTTCGCATGATGACGTCATCGTTGACGACCGCAACGATGCGATCGATCTCCACCACGGACTGGGGCGAGGCCGGAAATCCCGCGAGCAACCCGAGCAGAGCCGCGACGACGAGCGGAGCGAAGCGCCGAGGGGGCGTGAGGGAAGGGAGCCGGATCGGCATTTCGGGGTCAGAAGTGGCTCTGGTATCCGGAGATGCCGCGCAACGCCAAATCGGCGTCACGCGAGCCGGCGCCGCCGAGCCCCTTGAGCTCGAAGTCGAGGAACAGGGCATTGGAGTACTCGCCGGTCCTGCCGCGCAGGTGGCGGCGCAGGACGGTGCGTACCGCCAGACAGCAACCGTTGTACTCCAGGCCCGCGAAGGACTCGAGGTTCCGGCCCTCGCGGATCGCATGGTTCCACCGTCCGATCGCGCGCCAGCCCCGCCGCAGGGGCCATGCGAAGGAGAGGTCCACCTGCTCGAGCGCCTCCTGCTCGCGTTCCGGATCCGCACGCAGGAAGCGGTAGGCGGCGTTGAAGACGCGGCTCGCATCCGGCTGATAGCGCAGCGCCGCGCTCGCCTTGCCGGTCCGGTCCTCGTCGGGGGCCCAGTGCAGCGCGGCCCGCAGACTCCAGGGATGGTGCAGACGCAGAGCGCCCTCGGCGACGATGTCCGAGACGGATTCGTCGCCCCGCGCCGCGCCGGGCAGGGTGACCTCGCGGTCGCGGAAGTAGTGGATCTGCCCGATGCTGGCTCGGGCGAGCTCCGTTCCCCGGGTCCGGGACAGCAGCCGGCTGCTGAGCGCGAGGGTCAACTGGTTGGCGTCGCCGATCCGATCGGCGCCGCTGAAACGGTTCTCGCGAAAGAGCTGCGCGAAGTCCAGGCTCGAGTATGCGGTGTCGAAGAGCGGCTGGTCGCTCTGGTGCCGGGACGGGACGAGGAGATAGTAGGCGCGGGGTTCCAGGGTCTGCACCAGGGAATGGGAGGCGAGGACGAGGTTCCGCTCGTAGATGAGGCCGCCGTCGACGCTGAAGGTGGGCAGCAGGCGCGACGGAGACTCGTCGGCGCCGGGCGAGACGCCGGACAGCTCGTAGTGGGTGAAGCGCAGCGAAAGCTTCGGGACGAGGAAGCCGGAAGGGCTTCGCATCGGATAGTGAAGCGAAGTGCGCAGGTCCATTCGGTCGCCGGTGACGCCGGTGTCGCGTTCGAAGCGCGCGAGCTCCACCGCGCCTGCGACGTTGAGCCGCCGGTTGCGCTCGGGCAGCCGCGTCATCGCAATCAATTGCGGCAGACGCGCGTAGGGGAGGTCCTCCGCCGCGATGCCGTCGTCCAGGGTCTGGTAGTCCTGGATCCGTCCCCGTGCCCAGAACGAGGGGCCGGAGAAGGTCACGTCGGCGCGCTGCGGAAGGTGGGCGCGAACGGCGTGCTCGAGGTCGGTGCCGAAGTCTTCCAGATAGCGCCGGTCCGATGTCCACTGGTAGTCGACATCGGCCGACCATCGGGACGCGAAGTCGCCATGGTGCCGGAACGCGAGCGCGCCGCGCTCTCCGTCGAACTCGCGGTCTTCGGGCATGTACTCGCCCGCCAGGCTCCCGGCGCCCCACGGCATCAGGTAGCGGTACTCGCCCACCGCCCCGAGGCCGCGTTCGTGCCGCCAGCGCAGGCCCAGGGTCGCGTCCCGGTTCGGCGCGAGGTTGAAGTAACGGGAAGCGCCGATTTCGAGGCCGCTCGCATCGGAGACCCGCAGGGTGGGGGGAAGGAACCCGGACTTGCGCTCGTCGCTCAGGGGGAAGGTGATGAAAGGGGCGTAGAAGACCGGCACCCGATGGACCTTGACCCACACGTTCCTCGCGAAGCCGATCTGCTTCTCGCGGTCGATCCTGATCTCGCCGGCCTCGAGCACCCATGTCTCCTGCCCCGGGTTGCACGTGGTGTAGTGGCCGTCCTCGACGCGTATCAGCCCGCCGCCCTCGAGCGCCATGCGCCGGGCGCCCCCCCGCGCATGCGCGTCGCGCAACATGAAGCGCGCGTGCTCGGCGAGGGCGCGCTCTTCCGCGAGACCGGCCTCGGCCCGGTCGGCACTCACGAAAAGGCCTTCGTCCCACAGCTTGACGCCTCCCTCCGCGACCGCCTCCTCGGTCGCGTGCTCGTAGACGAGCCGCTCCGACGTGAGGCGGCGTGAGCCGCTTTGCAGGTGCACGTTGCCGGACAGCGACGAGGTGCCCTCCCTCGACAGGTCGGCCTCGTCGGACTCGATGTGCACCGACTCCGGATCTCCGGTCTGCGCGTCCCGGAGCGGAGCCGGCGCCTCCGGCAGCGCGAGGGGGCCGCCGCACTGCGCCCACTCCTCCGCGCCGGCGATCGGGGCGGCGCACGCGAGGCAGAGCGCGGCCAGCAACGCGCCGGGTGGCCAAGGGACCCGGCCCCGGGATTCGGGATTCTTCTTCATCGCCGGGTGTCCGCTCGGGCTGTCCCAATCCCGGGAAGATCGCATAGAAGGCCAAGCGCTTCAACGAGACCGCAGTACCAGGTCCGCCAGCGCCTCCACGTGCGTGCGACGATCGTTCAGGGCGGGGATGTAGTCCAGGCGCCGCCCGCCCGCCTCATGGAAGCGGGCCGCCTCGCCGATCGCGATCTCTTCGAGGGTCTCGAGGCAGTCGGCGGCGAAGCCGGGACAGAGCACCTGAACGTGTCCGATCCCCTCGCGGGCCCACCCCTCGAGGAGCTCGTCGGTGTAGGGGCGGAGCCACTCGCCGCGTCCCACCCGTGACTGGAAGGCGATCGCCCACTCTTCCGCCCCGCATCCCAGCCGCTCCGCCAGCTCCCGGGCGGTGGCATGGCACTGCCCGGCATACGGATCGCTTTCCCGCTCGCAGTAGCGCTTCGGCAGGCCGTGGAAGGAGAGCAGCAGGCGCTCCCCTCGGCCCTCTCCCCGCCAGAACTCGCGCACGCTTTCGGCGAGGGCGGCGAGGTAGGAGGGGTGCAGGTGGTAGTGCGCGACGAAGCGCGGCGCCATCGGCCATCCGCCCCGGGCGAGCGCTTCGCGCACCGCCTCCTCGGTGGAGCCGGTGGTGGTCTCCGAGCGCTGGGGATAGAGCGGCAGCACCACGAGCTCCTCGACCCCCTGCCTGCGCAGCGTGTCGAGGGCTTCGGGAATCGAGGGGCGTCCGTAGCGCATCCCGAGCGCCACTGTCGCCGGGGCGCGGCGGAGTTCGTCGAGGCAGCGCTGCAGGGCCCGCCGCTGGCGTTCGGAGAACACGGCGAGGGGCGAGCCCTGCTCGGTCCACACCGTCCGGTACGCGCGGGCGGCACGCGAGGGCCTGAGCCTGAGAACGATCCCGTGCAGGATCGGCAGCCAGATCCATCTCGGCAACCGGATCACTTTCGGATCGGACAGGAACTCGCGCAGGTATCGCCGGACGGCCGCGGTGCTCGGCGAGTCGGGAGTGCCGAGATTGCTCAGCAGGACGCCGAGGTGGGCAGGACGGGCCATGCCCGGGAAAATCGCACTTTTTCGAGTTCATATCCATAATGCCGCGGACACCGACGGGGGAGCAGGGATGACGAAGACCGACCGGGACAAGACACCTCCCGTCATTCCCGCAAGACTCGTCCCGCTCCCGATCCCGATCCCGATCGGAGTATCGTCATTCCCGCGGAAGCGGGAATCCACGTGCGCTCACCGCGCTCGCGGAAATCGCAGATATCAGGAGATCAGGGGCTCTTCCCTGCGCGCGGAGATGGGATGCGGGACGTTTCATCGCGTCCGAGGGGGCCCGTCGGCGCAGCGAGCGCCTCCGGGGGCGGCTCGACCGCGGCTCCACGATGTCGTGGTGAAGCAGGGACCGAAGCCGGAGGTCCGCAGACGATGAACGCCGCCGCCCGCGCGGACCCTTCCCCCGTCCCGGGAAGGCTCATCACGGTAGACCAGGCGCTCGGGTTTCTCCTCGAACGCGCCCGACCGCTCGAGGAAGTGGAGGAGGTGGAGCTCGCGGGAGCGCGCGCTCGGGTGCTCGCCCGCCCGCTGGTCGCGAGGATCGATGTTCCCCGCTTTGCGAACAGCTCCATGGACGGCTACGCGCTGCGCTGCGCCGACGTCGATGCGCCCGGCCGGCACCGCCTGCGCGTCGCCCAGCGGGTCGCGGCGGGCGAGACGCCGGCCGCGATCGGCCTCGGCGAGGCGGCGCGCATCTTCACCGGGGCGCCGCTGCCCGATGGGGCGGACACGGTGGTGATTCAGGAGCAGTGTGTACGCGATGGCGACTGGGTCTGGCTCGACGGCCCGCTCGGCCGCGGCGAGAATGTCCGGCCGCGCGCGAACGACATCGCGGCCGGGGCCGAAGTGCTCGCGGCCGGCATGCGCCTGCGTCCCCAGGATATGGGACTCGCCGCCAGCGTGGGCTTGGCGAGGCTGCCGGTGTACCGGCGTTTGCGGGTGGCGATCTTCTCGAGCGGCGACGAGCTGGTGCAGCCGGGGGAGCCGCTCGGCCCCGGTGCGATCTACAACTCGAATCGCTACACTCTGCTCGGCCTCCTCGATGCGCTCCATTGCGAGTCGATGGACATCGGGATGGTCGCCGATACTCCGGAGGCGACCCGGGAGGCACTCCGGCGCGCGGCCGGAAATGCGGATCTCGTCATCGGCAGCGGCGGCATGTCGGTGGGAGAGGAGGACCACGTCCGGGCGGCGCTCGAGCACACGGGCCGGCTCGAGATGTGGAAGGTGGCGGTCAAACCCGGGAAACCTCTCGCCTACGGGCGCATCGGAGACACCGATTTCGTCGGCCTGCCCGGCAACCCGGTCTCTACCCTGGTGGGCTTCTGCCTCTTCGTGCGCCCCTTCATTCTGAAGCGGCAGGGGATCCTCGACGTGTCCCCGAGACCCATGCGGGTGAACGCCGCCTTCTCGTGGCCGCGGCCCGGGGAGCGCCGGGAGTTCGTGCGGGCCCGGCTCCGCGAGGGCGGGGACTGCGGATACCGGGCCGAGATCCATCCCAGGCAGGGTTCGGACGTGCTGACCTCGGCGGTGTGGGCGGACGGGCTCGTGGACATTCCCGGCGGCGCCGTGATCCGTCCCGGCGACCCAGTGGCCTACTATCCCTTCAGCGAGCTGCTGGCCTGAGCATGCCGATCGCGGATCGTCCATCGGCGCCGGCCTGCGTTGCGGTGCGATCGTGCCGCATGCGCGCCGGGACCAACATGTCGATCGCCGCGCGTTTCGAGCGAAATCGTCGTCAACCGGAGAAAGAGTTTCTGCATCAAGGAGCTACGCTGTCCGGTGGCCATCAAGGACGTCCGAGAACACATTTGCCCTGGACTGGCTCCCCAGCAATTCTCATTTTGGCGCCTGACTTCACCCTGAGCCGCAAGCCGTCTTCT
>CAYFYD010000054.1:0-14053 GCA_964347195.1 uncultured Ectothiorhodospiraceae bacterium | reverse complement strand
CCAACCCCTCTTTACCCGTCATTCCCGCGAAAGCGGGAATCCATTGCCCGATTCCGGCATTTCGAACCCCGAAGCTCGAGTTGCTACTACCTGGCTGTCGCTACGCAGTCCCTGCTTCGCTTGCAGGTTGGACGAGCCATCCCCGGCTTGCCCTCCTCCGAGCGGTCACGCCGGGGATGCCGCCGGCGGGCACAGACGCGCATGCTCGGACAGCGCGTAGCGATCGGTCATGCCCGCGATATAGTCGGCCACCCCTCTCGCGCGGCCCTCGCTGCCGCCTCCCGCCTCCATGTCGTGTACGCGGGCGCTCTCGGTCTCGGGGAGCCGCCCGAGGTCGCGGGCGAAGGTGTCGAAGAGCTCGCGGACTACCCGCTCCGCCGCGAGCGTGTTGCGGCGCACCCGTTCGTGGCGATAGAGGTGCGTGCGCAGGAAGCGTTTCGTCTGCACGTGCCGGGTGCGGAACGCGGTGTCGAAGCCGATGAGGGGTTCGGGAGCGGCCCGCACCTCCTCGATGCCGCGCGGGGCGGCGCGCTCGATGCGCTCGCGGCTGGTCTCGACGAGGTTGGTCACCTGGGCGTCGATCATGCGTCTCACGACCTCGTGGACCACCCGCCGCGGCGACAGCTCGGGCCAGCGCGCCCGCACCTCCGAGTGGGGCTTCGCGAACGCTTCGACCTCGCGGAGGTTCCCGACCCCTATGAGTCCGGAGCGCAGGCCATCGTCGAGGTCGTGGGAGTTGTAGGCGACCTCGTCGGCCAGATTGGCGATCTGCGCTTCCAGCGAAGGTTGTCCGCCATGGAGGAAGCGCTCGGCGACCACTCCGAGGGCGCCCGCATGACGGCGCGAGCAATGCTTGAGGACGCCCTCGCGGGTCTCGAAGGTCAGGTTGAGGCCCGGGAACTCCGGATACCGCTCTTCCAGGAGGTCCACCACCCGCAGCGACTGCCGGTTGTGCTCGAAGCCGCCCCAGGGCGCCATGCATGCGTCCAGTGCGTGCTGCCCGGCGTGGCCGAAGGGAGTGTGTCCGAGGTCGTGGGCGAGCGCGATCGCCTCGGTGAGGTCCTCGTTGAGCCGCAACGCGCGGGCGACGCTGCGCGCGATCTGGGCCACCTCGAGCGAATGGGTGAGGCGGGTACGGAACATGTCGCCTTCGTGATTGACGAAGACCTGGGTCTTGTACTCGAGCCGGCGGAAGGCGGCGGAGTGGACGATGCGATCCCGGTCCCGCTGGAAGGCGCTCCGGTACCGCGCCTCCGCCTCGGGATGCCGCCGGCCGCGGGAGCTCGCCTCGCTCGCGGCGTAGGGGGCGAGGGCGAAGGGCGGCGGTGGGAGGGAGCGGGAGATGGGAGGGTCCCCGAGAGCTCAAACGCGGCATTCCTCGAGGGTGCTCGCGAGCGCCCCGGGGTCGAAGTCCGCGGAGACCTCCGCCCTGCCCAACGAGCGGAGCAGAATGAGGCGCAAGCGCCCTCGCTCGACCTTCTTGTCGCGTGCCATCAGCTCGAGCATCCTTTCCGGCGGCAGCTCGCCGGGGATGCCGGAGGGAAGCCCGAAGCGCAGGAGGAGCGCGCGAATCCGTTCGTAGTCCGCCTCCGGGATCCAGCCCAGGCGACGGGAGAGGTCCGCCGCCGCGCAAGTCCCCGCCGCGACCGCTTCCCCGTGACGCCAGCGCCCGTAGCCGAGGCCGGCCTCGATCGCGTGCCCGAAGGTGTGTCCGAGGTTGAGCAGGGCGCGGGCGCCCCCTTCCCGCTCGTCCCGCGCCACGATCCGCGCCTTGATCTCGCAGCAGCGCCGCACCGCGCGCGCCAGCGTCTCTCCGTCCTTCGCAAGGAGCGCGCCGGCATGCGCTTCGAGCCAGGCGAAGAAGCCGGGATCGACGATCAGGGCGTACTTCACCACCTCGGCCAGCCCGGCCCGGAGCTCGCCGTCGGGCAGGGTCGCGAGGGTGTCCATGTCGGCGAGTACGCAGGCCGGCTGGTGGAACACGCCGATCATGTTCTTGCCGAGGGGGTGATTGACCCCCGTCTTGCCCCCGACCGAGGAGTCGACCTGCGCGAGCAGGGTGGTGGGGACCTGGATGAAGGAGACCCCGCGCTGATAGCAGCCTGCCGCGAACCCCGCGATGTCGCCCACCACCCCGCCCCCCAGGGCGATGAGCACGCAATCGCGGGAGAAGCCCGCGTCGAGCAGTCGGTCCACGACGTGCCGAAAGGAGTCGAGGGTCTTGTGCCGCTCTCCGTCTTCGAGCACCACCCGCTCCGGCTCGCGCGAGGCGAGGCCGGTACTGAGGGAGCCCAGGTAGAGGGGCGCCACCGTCTCGCTGGTGACTATCATTACTTGGCGGCCCTCGACGTGGGGTGCGAGCAGCTCGGGCCGCGAGAGCAGTCCGTGGCCGATATGGATCGGATAGCTGCGCCGTCCCAGGCTCACCCGCAGCGCTTCAGAGATGGTCAAGGTTCTCGAGGATCTCCCGGACGATGTGCTTCGCCGTGCCGTTGTCGGTCTTCACCACCAGGTCGGCGACCTGGCGGTAGAGGGGGTCGCGCTCGCTCAGGATGCGGGCGAGCGTGGCTTTGGGGGCCGGAGTGTCGAGAAGGGGGCGGCTGCGGTCCCGGCTGGTGCGCTCGGCGAGCAGATCGAGGGGCGCGTCGAGGTAGACCGCGAAGCCCCGCGAGCGCAGGCGGGCCCGGTTGTCGGCATCGAGCACCGCTCCTCCCCCGGTGGCGAGCACGATGTCGCTGCGTGCGGTCAGCGCGTCGAGCACGTCGCACTCGCGCCGGCGGAAACCTTCCTCTCCTTCGAGCTCGAAGATGAGGGATATCGAGGCCCCGGTGCGCTCCTCGAGCTCCCGATCGCAGTCCAGGAACTGCTTGTCGAGGGACTTCGCGAGCTGCCGTCCCACGGTAGTCTTGCCCGCCCCCATCGGGCCGATGAGGAAGATGTTCCGGGGGGAGTTCACTGGGCGCTTGCGGGTCCCGGGTGCGGGTGGAGGGGCGGCTCGCGGAGCCCCGGAACTATACCTAACGGGTTGGGGCCGCGCACCGGCCCATCCTTTTCGAGAGCCCGATCTCGGATTACCCTTCCCCTCGAGAAGCGAGCAACCCCCCGTTCCATGAGGGCAGCCGGGAGTCGAGCCCCCCGTGTCCGCGTGTAAGCGAGTATTCAAGTTCTTCCTGGTGCTCGGGCTCCTGGCGGGGGTGCTCGGCGCGGGCGCTGTCGCCTTCGTCGTCTGGCTGTTCACGCCGGAGCTCCCTTCGACCGATGTGCTGAAGGACGTTCATCTCCAGACCCCGCTGCGCGTCTACACCACGGATGGCCGCCTCATGGCGGAGTTCGGCGAGAAGCGCCGAATGCCGGTGCGCCTCCACGAGGTGCCCCCGGCGATGGTGCAGGCGGTCATTGCGGCGGAGGACGAGCGCTTCTTCCAGCATCCCGGCGTCGACTGGCAGGGTCTGGTCCGTGCGGCGGCGTATCTGGTGCGTACCGGAGAGAAGGGACCGGGGGGAAGCACGGTGACGATGCAGGTGGCGCGCAACTTCTTTCTCGGCCGGGAGAAGACCTACGAGCGCAAGATCAAGGAGATCCTGCTCGCCCTGAACATCGAGCGCCGTCTGAGCAAGGAGGAGATCCTCGAGCTCTACTTCAACAAGATCTTCTTCGGCCACCGTGCCTACGGCGTGGGCGCCGCGACCGAGGTCTACTACGGCCGTCCTCTCGAAGAGCTGAATCTCGCCCAGATCGCGATGCTGGCCGGACTGCCCAAGGCGCCGTCGCGCTTCAACCCCATCGTAAACCCGGAGCGGGCGATCGTGCGGCGCGACTACGTGCTCGGACGCATGCACGAGCTCGGATTCATCGACGCCGAGGCCCATGCCGCCGCCGTCGCCGCTCCGGTGAGCGCGCGGCTGCATGGTCTGAAGGTGGAGGTCGAGGCCCCCTATGCCGCGGAAATGGTGCGCGCCGCGCTCGAGGAGGAGCTCGGCGAGGACGCCTATGTGGGCGGCTACCGGGTCTACACCACTATCGACGCCGCGCGTCAGAGCGCTGCCAATCGCGCGCTTCGCAAGGGGTTGATGGAGTACGACCGCCGCCACGGCTACCGCGGCCCCGAGCTGCGCGTCGAGCCCGGTGCGGATCCGGACCACAACGAGGCGTTGCTGTCGGGGCTGCCGGTGGTGGGAGGGATGCCGCCGGCGCTGGTCCTCGAAGTCGACGCGGAAGCGGTGCTCGCCCACGCCAAGGGGTTCGGAGAGATCGAGCTGCCCTGGTCCACCCTCGAATGGGCGCGGCCCTACGTCAATGTGAACCGTCGCGGTCCCGCGCCCAAGCGGCCCCTCGACGTGGTGCAGCCGGGCGACGTGATCCGCATCTCGCTGACCGAGGAAGGCTGGACCATGTCGCAGGTGCCGGCCGTCGAGGGAGCGCTCGTGGCCCTGGACCCGCGAGACGGCGCGATCGTCGCCCTCTCCGGAGGCTTCGACTTCCACCGCAGCAAGTTCAACCGCGTCACCCAGGCGCTGCGCCAGCCCGGCTCGAGCTTCAAGCCTTTCATCTATTCCGCCGCGCTGCAGCAGGGATTCACCCCTGCGAGCTTCATCAACGACGCACCGGTGGTCTTCCCGGACGAGGGGCTCGAGGACATGTGGCGTCCCCGGAACTACAGTGGCCGTTTCTTCGGCCCCACCCGGATGCGGGTCGCCCTGTACAAGTCCCGGAACCTGGTCTCCATTCGACTGCTCGAGTCGACGGGCATCGAACGGGCGCTCGTGCACCTGGGGCGTTTCGGCCTCGACACCTCGCGCCTGCCGGCCAACCTGTCGCTCGCCGTGGGCAGCGGGGAGGTCACCCCGCTCGAGCTCTCGGCCGGATATGCGGTGATCGCCAATGGCGGCTATCGGGTCGAGCCCTGGTTCATCGAGCGCATCGAGGATGCCGACGGCGTCGCGGTACGCACTGCCCGGCCGCCCCGGGTGTGCCGGGACTGCGAGTCTGAGGCCGGGTCCGCGGAATCGGACCCGGCCGGCCCGGCCGCCGCCACCGGCTCCCGGTGGGCGGAGCGGAGCGTCGACCCGCGCAATGCATGGCAGATGCACTCCATGATGCGGGATGTGGTGCGCCGGGGAACGGGCCGCCGTGCGCTCGTCCTCGGGCGCGGGGACCTCGCGGGCAAGACCGGCACCACGAACGACTTCCGCGACGCGTGGTTCGCAGGCTTCACCCCCCGGCTCGTCGCGACCGCATGGGTGGGCTTCGACCAGCACCAGACCCTGGGCTGGCGGGAGGCGGGCTCCAAGGCCGCGCTGCCGATGTGGATCGAGTTCATGGGCGAGGCCCTCGAGGGGGTGCCGGAGGAGCTTCTCGAGCGTCCGGAAGGGCTGGTCACGATGCGCATCGATCCGGATACCGGGGGACCGGCTCCCGCCGGCGACGAGGGGGCGATCTTCGAGACCTTCCGGGCCGAGTACGCTCCGGCCCGGACTCCGAACTCCACCCTTCGTTCCGCGCAGGCGGCGGGGGTCCCGGGCGGGGTCACGGAGCAGCTCTTTTGAAGACGGCAGGCCGCGGCCGGAGCGCTCGGGCCGTCTTCGGGGCGAGGCCGGCGGCGAACCGGGACGGCGACCTCCGGGCCGCTGTGCTACGCACCCGGGTCGCGCAGGAAGCCGCCCGCATCATGGTCGAGGGAGGCCACGAGGACTACGAGCTCGCCAAGCGCAAGGCGGCCGAGCGCCTCGGCGTGGCAAGGGCGCGCGTTTTGCCGGGCAACGACGAGATAGCGCACGCGCTGCGGGCCTACCAGCGTCTGTTCCGATCCCACGTTCAGCCGCACCGCCTGCGCGAGCTGCGCCGGCTCGCGCGGGAGCTCATGACCGAGCTCGATGCCTTTTCCCCGAAGCTCGCCGGGCCGGTGCTCGCGGGCAGCGCGGACGAGCACAGCGACCTGACCCTGCACCTCTTCGCGGACAGCATGGAAGAAGTGGGGATGTATCTCATCGAGCGCGGCGTCGAGTGCCGCCCGAGCGAACGGCGCCTGCGCTTCTCGCCGGACGAAGTCGAGCGGGTCGGCGCCTACGAGCTCGATCGGGATGGGGCACGGGTGGTCCTCGTGGTGTTCGCGGGCCGGCTGCGGCGTCGAGTGCCGCTGTCCCCGGTCGACGGCCGGCCGATGGCGCGGGCGGGGCCGGCGGCGCTCGAGCGTCTGGACGACGAGTCCGACCTGCTCGGGGCGCGGGGGTGAACGCCCCGACCGGACTTGGCCGGGTCTCGCCCGACGGAGCGCTCCTTGACCCCCCATTTCACCGCGAGCTCCTGTTGCGAACACCAATCGCCAAGTGGTGAACGGGTGCACTCCCTCGAGCCACTTCGATACCCCCTCGAGCCACTTCGACATGACACTACCTCGTCATTCCCGCGGAAGCGGGAATCCATGTCCCCACTACTTGGCCAGGAGTCTGCGCCGCAGAACGCTTTGGCAGGCGCTCGGTGGGCTCACGTAACCCGTTTTTCCGTCCGGACATCCGAATCCTGCTTCCTGATCCCCGAAATGGACACTCATTCGCGTTCATGGTGTGGTGCGGCCCCACGAGAATCTTCTGCGGCGCAGACTCCTGGCGCTACGCAGTCCCTTCTTCGCCTGTCGGGCATCACCACCCACCACCCGGAGCCCGCCATGTCCGACCTCGCCATCGCGCTGCGCATCGCCACGCTGCTCGTGGCCACCGCCAGCCTCGGGGTGGCGGTCGCTGCGTTGCGCACCGTGCGTGCCGGCATCGCCGCCATGACCGCCAATGCGGCCTATCGGACATCACCACCTACCACGGAAAGCCCGCCATGTCCCCCATCGAGATCATCGACCTCGCCCTGCGCTTCGCCCTGGTCGCGCTGGCCGCCGCGGGCCTGATCACCGTGGACCGCGGGATCCGCGCGATGCAGCGGTCTGCGGCACAGCGCGCCGCCGAGCATGACCAGCGCCACGCCGAAGCGATGGCCGCGCTGCGCGAGCTCATCGGCGGCCAGCGCAGCGACCGCGCCGCGCTGCACGTGCTCATCGAGCGCACCGCCCCGCCCGCCGCCCCGACGGCCGAATGACCCGGAGCACCGCCATGCCCTCGACCACCCTTCCCGCCGGCGCCGCCCTCGACGAAGCCCGCGCCGCCGCCGGGGCGACCGCGTGCATCGAATGAGCACGTAGCGCGCTTGGTACCTGCGTCCTTCGCGACATGCCGGCTGCGGGCGCGCCGATCCTCCGGGTGGCGGTGGCATCGAAGCTGCGCCGTCTCTTCGACTACCTGCCTCCCGCCGGCGGAGGGCATGCTCTTCCGGCTCCCGGAGCCCGGGTCCGGGTGCCGTTCGGGCGCAGCACCCGCATCGGGCTCGTCGTGGAGTGGAGCGACGAGGCGAGCGTGTCCGCGGAGCGCCTGCGGGAGATCCACGAGACGATAGACCGCGAGCCCCTGCTCCCGGCCTCCGCGCTCGAGTTTCTGCGCTGGGCGGCGGACTACTTCCACTATCCGCCGGGCGAGGTCCTTCTCGGCACTCTGCCCCCGCCGCTTCGCCGGGGCCGGGTTTCCGGGAGCGAGCGCCCCGACCGATGGCGGCTCAGCGACAAGGGGCGCGTCGCCCCGCTCTCCGTGCCACGGAGCGCCCGCGTGCAGGCGCGCCTCCTCGCCCTGCTCCGTGAAGCGCCCGGGGGCCTCGAGGCGGGCGCGCTCTCGGGCGCGGGAAGGAGCTGGCGCACGAGCCTCCGGGCGCTCCAGGAACGGGGATGGGTGGAGGCGCTGGCGGCGCCGGTGGACGTGCCGGCGCGGTCTCCGGACCCGCCCGCGCCCCGGGTCCTCCTCAACCCGGCTCAGCAGGAGGCGGTCGATCGGGTCAAGGCCCGGCTCCGTGCCTTCGGCGTGTTCCTTCTCGACGGCGTCACCGGCAGCGGCAAGACCGAGGTCTACCTGTCCCTCATCGAGGAGGTGATGGGGGCGGGCCGCCAGGCGCTGGTGCTGATTCCCGAGATCGGGCTCAGCCCCCAGTTGGTGGCCCGCTTTCGGAGTCGGCTCGGCGATTCGCTCACGGTGCTGCATTCGGGGATCGGCGACCGGCAGCGCCTGCGGAGCTGGATGGCGGCGAGGGACGGGCGCGTCGCGGTGGTCGTCGGCACGCGCTCCGCGGTGTTCGCGCCGCTTCGCCGGCCGGGACTCGTCGTGGTCGACGAGGAGCACGATCCCTCTTTCAAGCAGACGGAGGGCTTCCGGTACTCGGCCCGGGACCTCGCCGTCGTGCTCGCGCGCGGGTGGGGGGTGCCGGTGGTGCTGGGGACCGCCACCCCTTCCTTCGAGAGCGTGCACAACGTCGTCCGGGGACGCTACACCGACCTCCGCCTGCCTCGTCGTGCGGGCGGGGCCCGGATGCCGGACACCGAGGTGATCGATCTGCGGGGCGCGCGCTTCGAGGAAGGGGTGAGCGACGCGATGCACGCCGCCATCGGGCAGCGACTCGAACGGGGAGAGCAGTCGCTGCTCTTCGTGAACCGGCGCGGCTTCGCTCCGGTGCTGCTCTGCCGCCGCTGCGGGTGGACGGCGGGATGCCGGCGCTGCGACGCCCATCTCGTGTATCACCGCCGAGCGGAGCGGATGCGTTGCCACTACTGCGATGCCGAGAGCCCGCCTCCGCCCCACTGTCCGGGCTGCGGCGAGGAGAACCTGCTGCCCCTGGGACTCGGCACCCAGCGGGTGGCGGAGCACCTGAGCGCCTCCCACCCCGGCGCCCGCGTGGCCCGCATGGACCGCGACAGCACGAGGCGGCGGGGGGCGCTGGAGGCCATTCTGGAACGGGTGCATGCCGGCGCGGTGGACATCCTGGTGGGCACCCAGATGCTCGCCAAGGGACACCACTTTCCGAACGTGACCCTCGTCGGGATCCTGGACGCGGACCACGGACTCTTCGGAGCGGACTTCCGGTCCACCGAACGCTTGGCGCAGCTTCTGGTGCAGGTGGCCGGGCGTTGCGGCCGCGGCGAGCGCCCCGGCCGGGTGCTCGTGCAGACCCACCATCCCCGGCACCCGCTGCTCGGCCGGCTCATGCGCGTGGCCTACCGTTCGTGCGCGGCGGAGCCGCTGGCGGAGCGCCGCGCGGCGCTCCTCCCGCCCCACTCCTGCCTGGCGCTCCTGCGAGCGGAGGCGGCGGACGCGGACCTGCCGCGGGCCTTCCTCGCCGAGGCCCGGCGCGCCGGGGATCGGGAGCGGCCGCCCGGTGTTGCCATCCTCGGTCCGGTTCCCGCCCTGATGGAGCGCAGGGCCGGCCGATACCGGGCGCAGTTGCTGGTGGAGGCCGCGACACGCCCGCCCCTGCAACGCTTCCTCGGCGGGTGGCTCGCGGAGATCGAGAGCCTCGCGCCGGCGCGCCGAGTGCGCTGGTCGCTGGACGTCGATCCCATCGAGATCCTCTGAACTCGAGCTGCGGGGCTCGCAATGCAGGAATCAGGCATGGATTCCCGCTGACCAAGGGAATGACGGGGAGTGGCGTCCTGCACATTGCTCGTCATTCCCGCTCCCCGATTGGGGTCGGGGGCGAGCTCTGCGGGAATGACGACGGAGGAGGGTTGGCGGTTGTCGTGGGAATGACACGTCCTGCACATCTCCCGTCATTCCCCCCACGCCGCCCTCCGTCATTCCCCCCGGCGCCGCCCTCCGTCATTCTCCCCGCGCCGCCCTCCGTCATTCTCTCCGGCGCCGCCCTCCGTCATTCTTCCCGCGCCGCCCTCCGTCATTCTCCCCCGGCGCCGCCTTCCGTCATTCCCGCGGAAGCGGGAATCCATGCTGGTCAACATCCCCCGAAACTCGAGCTCCGGAAAGCCGGCTTTCGCCGGCCGAACCCGGAAGCTGTCGCCGGGCGAAGCCTCTACAATACGCCGCTCCGCCCCCCTCCCCCCGGCGAGAGAGACGTGAAACGCCATCTGCAGCAACTCGTCGAGAGCGCGCTCCGCGCCCTGTGCGAGGAAGGAGAGTTCGCGCTCGCGTCCCCGCCGAAGGTCGTGGTGGAACGCGCCCGCGACCCCCGTCACGGCGACTTCGCGACCCCGGTCGCCCTCGCCCTGGCGCCGGCGCTCGGCAGAAAGCCACGCGATATCGCAGAGCGGCTGGCGAAGCGGCTCTCGGAACGGGCACAGGTCGGTCGCGTGGAGGTCGCGGGCCCCGGATTCGTCAACTTCCATCTCTCCGCCGCCGCCCTCCAGGGCACGGTGTCGGAGATCGCGGCGGCGGGAGAGGCGTACGGGCGCTCGCGGCGGGGCGAGGGACGGCGGGTCCAGGTGGAGTTCGTCTCGTCCAATCCCACCGGACCGCTGCACGTCGGCCACGGGCGCAACGCGGCCTACGGGGCGGTGCTCGCCAACCTGCTCGTCGCGATCGGATTCGAGGTGCAGCGCGAGTACTACGTCAACGACGTCGGCCGGCAGATGGACACGCTCGTGCTCAGCGTGTGGCTACGCTATCTCGAACGCCGGGGCGAGCGGGTCGTCTTCCCGGCCCGAGGCTACCAGGGCGCTTACCTGCGCGACATCGCGGCCGCCCTGGAGGCGGAGCACGGCGACGCGTTCGCGGCCCCCGCGGCGGCGCTGCGCGAAGGAGTGGCGCCGCCGGATGAGGGTGCGGCGGACGAGGAGCGCTATCTCGGCGCCTCGATCGGTCGGGCCAAGGAGGTCCTGGGAGAGGAACGCTATCGGAGGCTCTTCGGGCAGGTGCGCGACAGGATGGTCCGGGAGATGCAGCAGGATCTCGAGGAGTTCGGGATCGTCTTCGACCGCTGGTACTCGGAGGGCGAGATGAAGGCGGCCGGTGCGGTCGAGCGCGCCATCGACGACCTGACGCGGGCGGGCCACGTCTACGAGGCCGAGGGGGCCAGGTGGTTCCGGGCCTCCGCCTTCGGGGACGAGAAGGACCGGGTCGTGGTGCGCGAGAACGGGGAGTTTACCTATTTCGCTTCCGACATCGCCTACCACCGGGAGAAGTACGAGCGCGGCTTCGAGCACGTCATCGACGTCTGGGGCGCGGACCATCACGGGTACATGCCCCGCCTCCGGGGCGCGCTCGCCGCGCTGGGCTGCGATCCCGAAAGCTTCGAGGTCGCGGTGCTCCAGTTCGTGAACCTCTACCGGGGAGGCAAGCGGGTGCAGATGTCGACCCGGGCGGGCGAGTTCGTCACGCTTCGGGAGCTGCGCGAGGAGACCGGCCGCGACGCGGCGCGCTTCTTCTACGTCATGCGCAAGGGCGACCAGCACCTCGACTTCGATCTCGACCTGGCCACTTCGCGTACGAGCGAGAACCCGGTCTACTACATCCAGTACGCCCATGCCCGCATATGCAGCGTGCTGCGCCAGGCCCTCGCCCGGGGCATCGACACCGCGGGCGAAGCGCCGCGGCACCTCCATCGGCTGAGCGAGGAAGAAGAGCTCGCGTTGATGCGGAGCCTCTCGCGCTACCCGGAGGTCGTGGAGTCCGCCGCCCTCGCTCGCGAACCCCATCGCGTAGCCTTCTACCTGCGCGAGCTCGCGACCGGGTTCCATGCCTACTACAACGCGCACACCCTGCTCTGCGACGATCCGGAGCTGTGCGGCGCACGTCTCGCGCTCGCCGGCGCGGTGCGGCAGGTGACCGCCAACGGGCTCGGCCTGCTGGGGGTCGGCGCGCCGGAGTCGATGTAGGGGCATCCGCGATGGCTCGCCGGCGCAACAAGGCCACGCGGCGGCCCGCGCGCGGAGCCGCTTCGCGCTGGCCGGCCTTTCTCGCCGGCTGCGCGACGGGGGCGGCGGCGACTCTCCTCATCGGCTCCACGGATCTGCCGACCCTGCCGCTCGGCGGCGGAGCGCCGGGCGCCGCGGCCGGAAGCGGCGAGGGCGAGACGCCGACTCCGCCGAACCTGCGCTACGACTTCTACACCATCCTTCCCGAAATGGAAGTCGCTCTGCCGCTCGGGAGTGAAAGCGAAGCGTCGAAGCCGCCTCCCCGGACCGTCGCGCCGCCGGAACCGGTCGGCACCGCGCCCGAAGTGCCGGCGGTGGCCGTGCTCGAACCCGCGCCCGAGCGGCCGGCGCCCGAGGATCCGCTCCCGGCTCCGGTGGTCGAAGCGGCCGCTCCGAAAGCGCCGGAGCCCCCGAAGACGACGGTAGTGAGCGCGGCCGAGGCGGGAGGCACCTACGTCCTGCAGGTCGGGTCCTTCCGCAACGCGGGCGACGCCGACCGCCGGCGCGCCACGCTGGCGCTGCTCGGTCTGGAAGCACGGGTGCAGACCATAGCGATAGATGGCGAGACCACCTGGCACCGGGTGCAGGTGGGGCCCTACGCGGAGCTCGGCGCGTTGAACGACGTGCGCGTGCGCCTGCGCGAGAACGATATCGAGGCGATGGCGCTGAAGGTCAGAGCCCCCTGACGCGCATCAGATACCGCTCACGGTGTGTCCGCTCAGCAAGCTCGCGCTCTGCTTTCCGCCTGAGCCCCTGCTGCGGACGCCGACACCGGAGCGGTGAGCAGGCGTACTCCCTCGAGCTACTTCGACGTGGTTGCCACCTCGGGTTTCGGGTTCGGAATGCTGGAATCAGAAGATGGATTCCCTTGGTCAGCGGGAATCCATTCTGGTCAACGAATCCCGAAACCCGAGGTGCTGTCATGCCTTCATTGTCTCTTTGCGCTTGCAGCGCCCGCGGACTCGGCCGGGCATCGGTGCCGGGCCGTGGCGGGAAGCGAGGGATCGGGCGTCCAGCTCCGCGGCGAGCGCCGCCTTGGCGGGTGCGTCGAGCCAAGAGGCATCGAAGGAGTTGCGCGCGAGCCGCACCAGGTCTTCCCGTGAGAGGTCCAGCGCTTCGGCGGCCGCGACGTAGTTGTCGTTGACGTATCCCCCGAAACAGGCGGGGTCGTCGGAGTTGACGGTCGCCATGAGGCCGAGCTCGAGCATGCGCCGGAGCGGGTGGGCTCTCATGTCGTCCACCACGCAGAGCGCGAGGTTGCTGAGCGGACACACCGTGAGGGGCACCTGCCGCCGCACCAGCTCCGCCACCAGGCGCTCGTCCTCGAGGGCGGCGTTGCCGTGGTCGATGCGCACCACTTCGAGGATGTCCAGGGCTTCCCGGATGTATTCGGGGGGGCCCTCCTCCCCCGCGTGGGCCACCGCGAGGAAGCCCGCGGCGCGCGCTTCCCGGAACACGTCGCGGAACTTGCTCGGCGGATTGCCGCGTTCCGAGGAATCGAGCCCCACCCCGGCGATGCGGCCGCGGTGGGGCATCGCCGCCTCCAGGGTCCGCATCGCCGCCGCCTCGTCGAGGTGGCGCAGGAAACACATGATCAGCCGCGACGTGATCCCGAGGCGCTCCGCGGCCTCGTCGAGGGCTTGGACGATGCCGTCGACCACGGTATCGAACGCGATGCCGCGCTCGGTGTGGGTCTGGGGGTCGAAGAAGATCTCGACGTGACGCACGTTGTCGGCGTGGGCCCGCTCGAGGTACGCCGCGCTCAGGTCGTGGAAGTCCCGGGCCTCGATCAGCACGCTGGCCCCCGCATAATAGATGTCGAGGAAGTCCTGCAGGTTCGAGAAGGCGTAGGCCGCGCGGACCTCCTCGACCGACGCATACGGTAGCCTTACCCGGTTGCGCTCGGCGAGGGCGAACATCAGCTCGGGCTCCAGGGTGCCTTCGATGTGCAGGTGCAGCTCGGCCTTGGGCAGGCCGGCGACGAAATCGGCGATGTCGGTCATGATTTCCTCCCGGACTTCGGCGGGTCTCCTTGGACCACGCTTGACAGGAATCGGCGCGCGGGAACGCGTTGGGCGGCAATGCAGGGTCGAACGCCGCCTCCCGGCCAGGGCATCGCGGGGGGCGCTGCCGCTCGAGCGCCGCTCGGGCTGACTATCCGATACGCAAGGCTTGGGAGCTTGCGCCGCAGAACGCTTTGGCAGGCGCTCGGTAGGCGCACGTAACCCGTTTGTCTGCCCGGACATCCGAATCCTGCTTCCAGATCCCCGAAAGGGCAGCAATTCTCATTTTGGCGCCTGACTTCACCCTGAGCCGCAAGCCGTCTTC
>CAYFYD010000053.1:10443-14062 GCA_964347195.1 uncultured Ectothiorhodospiraceae bacterium | reverse complement strand
GCAAGCGTCGCCTCTTCGAGACCGAGGACCTCGAGTTCGCGGTCATCAACCTCGCCGATGCCTTCGGCCGCGGGCTTCTCTCGGTGGTGCCCGGATCGCTGCGTCTGCTCGGTCATCGGCTCGCCGGCCATCGCAGTGCGGAGCGGGCCATGGAGTTTCGCTCCCGCCTGGAGGTCACGGGACGCCTCGTGCGCCTGAACGCATCCGGGCTCGAGCTCGCGATCCACGCGCCCTGGGGGGAAGGCGTCATTCGCTCGCGTCTCATCGGACGTTTCAACGCCGAGAACCTGCTCGGGGCGCTCTCGGTGCTGCTCACCCTGGACGTCCCTCTCGATGCCGCGTGCGGGGCGCTGTCGAAGGTGGGGCCGGTGGCCGGCCGGATGCAGTGCCTGGGAGGCCGGGACCGCGCTCCCCTCGTGGTCATCGACTACGCCCACACTCCCGACGCACTCGAAGGCGCCCTGCGCACGCTCCGCGAACAGTCCCGGGGAAGGGTCTGGTGCGTGTTCGGGTGCGGAGGCGAGCGCGACCCGGGGAAGCGCCCGCAGATGGGCGCGGTGGCTTCCGCGCTCGCGGACTCCCTGGTCATCACCGACGACAACCCGCGCAACGAGGACGGTTGGCGCATCATCGAGGAGATCCGCGCCGGAGTGGCCGAAACCAGTGCGGTCCGGATCGAGCGCGACCGCCGGGCGGCGCTGCGCTTCGCGGTCGAGCACGCCGCGAACGACGATGTGGTCCTGGTCGCGGGCAAGGGACACGAGACGTGGCAGGAGATCGGCGGGGTGCGCCGGCCCTTCAGCGACGAGTGCGAAGTGACCCGGATCCTGGCTCAGGTCGGCCGGAGAGGGGCTTCGCCGTGATCCGGATGCGTCTGTCGGCGGCCCGCGCGGCCCTCGGAGCGCGACTTCGGGGCGCGGACGCGGAGTTCCGCGGTGTCGCGATCGACTCCCGCGGAGTCGGGGCCGGGACGCTCTTCGTGGCGCTCTCCGGAACCCGGGTCGACGGCCACGACTTCGTGGCGGAGGCCGGGGAGCGGGGGGCGAGCGCCGCCCTCGTCTCGCGGCCCGGCGACTATCCCCTGCCGGCGCTCGAGGTGCCGGACACCGGCGCCGCGCTCACCCGTCTCGCCCTCGACTGGCGCGGGCGGCACGCTCCGAAGGTGCTCGCGGTAACGGGAAGCAACGGCAAGACGACAGTGAAGGAGATGATGGCGTCCATCATGCGCCGGGAGTCCCGGACCCTGGCGACACGGGGCAACCTCAACAACGAGCTGGGCGTGCCCCTGACCCTGCTCGAGCTCGACGCGACGCACGAGACGCTGGTCATCGAGCTCGGCGCCAACCATCCCGGAGAGATCGCGCGCCTGTCGTCGCTCGTTCGCCCCCATGTCGGTGTAGTCACCCAATGCGCCCCCGCGCACCTCGAGGGCTTCGGCACTCTGGAAGGCGTCGCTCGCGCCAAAGGGGAGCTCTTCCGGGGCATGGCGCCCGACGCGACGGCGGTGATCAACGCGGAGGACCGCTTCGCGGGGCTCTGGCGAGAGCTGGCGGCGCCGCGACGGGTGGTCACCTTCGGGCTCTCCGGGAAGGCGGACGTGCACGGCACCTGGCGGCCCCAGGTCGGCGGAGGGGTGCTCGAAGCACGAGGCGGCGGTGCCCCCTTCGAGGTCGCTCTCGGGCTTCCCGGTCGCCACAACGCCATGAACGCGCTCGCCGCGATCGCCGCCGCGATCGCCGGGGGTTGCTCGCGCGAAGCGGTGCAGGCCGGCCTGTCCACCGTGCGCCCGGTGCCGGGACGGCTCCAGGTGCGCGCCCTGCGTTGCGGTCTCACCCTCATCGACGATTCCTACAACGCCAATCCCGCGTCGCTGCGCGCCGGGCTCGAGGTGCTCGGGGCCCATCCGGGGCGGCGCTGGCTCGTGCTCGGCGATATGGGAGAGCTGGGTTCGGAGGGAGCCCTCCGTCACGAGGAAGCGGCGGAGGCGGCGCGAAGCCACGGGGTGGAGCGGCTCTATACCACCGGAACCCTGAGCCGGGCGACGAGTCGTCGTTTCGGAGCCGGCGCCGCCCATTTCGATTCCCGCTCCTCCCTCGTCCAGGCATTGATCCGCGACCTTCCTCCCCAGGTCACGGTGCTGGTGAAGGGCTCCCGTGCCATGGGACTGGAGGGCGTCGTACAGGCGCTGGCCGGTCGCGGACAACCGGAGTAGAGCGTCCGGAAGTCCGATGCTACTCGAGCTCACCGAAGCGCTGACCCGACTCCATTCCGGATTCGGGGTCTTCCAGTACCTCACTCTGCGGGCCATTCTCGGGGTGCTCACCGCGCTCGCTATATCACTGCTCGTGGGACCGGCGATGATCCGGCACCTGGACCGGCTGCAGATCGGTCAGACGGTACGGGACGACGGGCCGGAGTCGCACCTGGCCAAGGTCGGCACGCCGACCATGGGGGGCTCCCTCATCCTCGTGGCGGTCGGCGCCGCAACCCTGCTCTGGTCGGATCTCGCCAATCGCTTCGTATGGGTGGTGCTGCTCGTCACGATGGCCTTCGGCGCGGTGGGGTGGGTCGATGACTACCGCAAGCTCGTGCGCGGCGATTCCAGGGGCCTGCCCGCGCGCCGCAAGTACTTCTGGCAGTCGGTCATCGGTCTCGCCACCGCGCTGTTCCTCTACTGGTCCGCGGCGTCTCCGGCCGAGACCCAGCTCATCGTGCCCTTCTTCAAGAACCTCGTGTTCGACATCGGCTGGGTCTTCATCCCGCTCACCTACTTCGTGATCGTCGGCACGAGCAACGCGGTCAATCTCACCGATGGACTCGACGGTCTCGCCATCATGCCCGCGGTGCTGGTGGCGGGTGCGCTCGGCATCTTCGCCTACGTGACCGGCCACGCGGGCTTCGCCTTCTATCTCGGCTTTCCCCACATCGGCGGCGTCGGGGAAGTGGTGGTCTTCTGCGGGGCGATCGTGGGCGCGGGCCTGGGCTTTCTGTGGTTCAACGCCTATCCGGCGCAGGTGTTCATGGGCGACGTCGGCGCCCTCGCGCTGGGCGCCGCCCTCGGCGTGGTTGCGGTCCTCGTTCGCCAGGAGCTGGTGCTGCTCCTGATGGGCGGCGTGTTCGTCATGGAGACGGTGTCGGTCATCATTCAGGTCGCCTCGTTCAAGATCACCGGGCGGCGCGTCTTTCGCATGGCGCCCCTGCACCACCACTTCGAGCTCAAGGGTTGGCCGGAGCCGCGCGTCATCGTCCGCTTCTGGGTGCTGACGGTCGTCTTCGTCCTCATCGGCCTCGCCACCCTGAAGATCCGCTGATGAGGACGGAGGTGGTCCCGGCAATGGAGTCGACACCGGCGCGCGGACCCTTCGATGCGCCCGCGCCCCGATCGGTGCTCGTGGTCGGTCTGGGCCGAACCGGGCTCTCGTGCGTGGAGCACTTGAGCGCGAGCGGCTCCGGGCTTTCGGTGGTGGACTCGCGCGAGTCGCCGCCGGGTCTGACCGTTCTGCGGGAGCGATTCCCCGCCGTGGGCGCGCACTGCGGTGGATTCCCCCCCTCCTGCTTCGAGGGTGCGGACCTCGTCGTGGTGAGCCCGGGCGTGTCGCTCCGGGAAGCGCCCATCGCG
>CAYFYD010000053.1:0-10433 GCA_964347195.1 uncultured Ectothiorhodospiraceae bacterium | reverse complement strand
GGAGGTGGGGGGGGGGCGCGCGGGGGGGTGGGCCGGGGAAGCGCGGTCGGCGGGGGGGGGGGCGCGCGGCGTTCCGGTGGTCGGCGACATCGAGCTCTTCGCTCGCGCCGCCGGCGCTCCGGTGGTCGCGGTGACCGGATCGAACGGCAAGAGCACCGTGACCACCATGGTGGGCGACATGGCGAGACGGGCCGGGCGGGAGGTGCAGGTGGGCGGCAACCTCGGCGAGCCGGCGCTGTCCCTGCTCGGCCGGGGTGCGGACCTCTACGTGCTGGAGCTCTCGAGCTTTCAGCTCGAGCGCACCTTCTCCCTGCGTGCCGCGGCGGCGGCGGTGCTCAACGTCGCCGCCGACCACATGGACAGATACCGCGACGTGGACGAGTACGCGCAGGCCAAACGCCGCGTCTACGAGCGTGCCGCGACCGCGATCGTCAACCTCGACGACCCCCGGGTGCGGGGCATGGTGACGGGGAAGAGCCGGCGGATCGTCTTCTCGCTTCGCGAGCCGGGCGAAGGGGAGTTCGGGGTGGCCGGCGCGGGAGGCGACGCCTGGCTCGCGTTCGGGGCGCAACGGCTGCTGCGCGCCGAGCGTCTTCCGGTCGCCGGCGGCCACAACGTCGCGAACGCGCTCGCCTCTCTCGCCCTCGGCCACGCCGTCGGTCTCCCGATGCCGGCGATGCTCGAGGCGCTCCGTGCATTCCGCGGCCTCGCCCATCGATGCGCGCTCGTCGCGGAACGGGGAGGCGTCCGCTGGTACGACGACTCCAAGGCCACCAACGTGGGAGCGACCCTCGCCGCGATCGAAGGCCTGGGTCGGGAGGAGGGTGGACTCGTGCTGATCGCGGGGGGGGACGGAAAGGGGGCCGACTTCTCGCCCCTGCGTCCCGCGGTCGCGGCGCACGTGCGGGCGGTGGTCCTGATCGGCAGAGACGCGCCACGGCTCGAATCGGCCCTGCGGGGCGCGGTGCGGCTGCACCGCGCGGGCGGGCTGGACGAGGCGGTGGAGATCGCAGCGCGCCGCGCGCTTCCCGCGGGACGGGTGCTCTTTTCACCGGCCTGCGCGAGCTTCGACATGTTCGATGACTACCGGGCGAGAGGCGATGCCTTTACCCGCCTCGCCCGGGGGGAAGGACGCCGATGAGACGCCAAGCCCAGGTCCTCCCCTCGGGGGAAGCGCCCGAGCGCGGTGCGGAGACAGCGATGCCGGACCTCCCGCTCCTCATCGCGTCCCTCGCCCTGCTCGGTCTCGGGCTGGTGATGGTCGCCTCCGCCTCGATCGCCACCGCGGCGGGAGAGGAGGGGGAGCCCTTCCACTACTTCATCCGCCACTGTGCCTACGCGGTTGGGGGGGTGCTCGCGGCGGCGATCGCGACCAGCCTCCCCCTCGCGCTATGGGCCCGGGTGGCCCCCTGGCTGCTGGTGGCGGGCACGGTGCTGCTCGCACTGGTGCTCGTCCCCGGGATCGGACACGAGGTCAACGGAAGCCGGCGATGGCTGCGCGCCGGTCCCCTGACGCTCCAGCCTTCCGAGCCGATGAAGCTCGGCGTCATCCTCTATCTCGCCGCGTTCCTGGCCCGCCGTCCGGCGGAGTCCAGGATCCGGCTCCGGAGCTACCTGGGTCCGGTGGGGCTGCTCCTCGCGATCTCCGTCCTGATCGTGCTCGAGTCCGACTACGGCACGACCGCGGTGCTTCTCGCCACCGCATTCGGCCTGCTCTTCCTCGGCGGCACCCCCCTCGTCGTCTGCCTGGGTCCGGCGCTCGTCGCGGCGGCGGGACTGGGCGTGCTCGCGCTGAACGAATCCTACGTCGTGGAACGGCTGCTCGCTTTCACCGACCCGTGGGCAGACCCCTTCGGGAGCGGTTTTCAGCTCGCCCAGGCCCAGATCGCGATCGGCCGTGGCGGCTGGCTCGGAGTCGGCCTCGGCGAGGGGGTGCAGAAGCTCTTCTATCTGCCGGAAGCGCACAACGACTTCCTGTTCGCGGTGCTGGCCGAGGAGCTGGGCTTCGCCGGGGTGGCCGCGGTCATCGCGCTGTTCCTGTTCCTCTGCCTGCGCGCGATCGGAATCGGAGGCAAAGCCGAGGCGGCCGGGCATCCCTACGGCGCCTGCGTCGCCTACGGCATCGGTCTGCTCATGGGGATCCAGGCGTTTTTCAACATCGGCGTCAACCTGGGGGTGCTGCCCACCAAGGGGCTGCCCCTGCCGCTGGTGAGCTACGGAGGTTCGAGCCTGGTGGTGACCTGTACCGGGATCGGCCTCCTGCTTCGCGTGGCGCTCGAGACGAGGCGGGGCCGATGAGCCGCGGGAACAGCGGACGCCGTGCCGATGCCCTCACCGTCGTCATTGCGGCCGGCGGGACCGGGGGACACGTGTACCCCGCGCTCGCCGTCGCCGAGTGCCTGCGCCGCCAGGCGGTGCGCGTGGTGTGGCTCGGCACCACCGCGGGCCTCGAGTCGCGAGTCGTGCCCCGGCACGGCTTCGACATGGACACGGTGAGGGTCTCGGGACTGCGTTCCGGGACTTGGCGCAAGCGCACGAGCGCGTCGATTCGCTTCGTGCTCGCTCTCGGCGCGGCCCGCCGCTGTCTGCGCCGCCGGCGGGCCGCGCTGGTGCTCGGAATGGGGGGGTATGCGAGCGCGCCCGGGGCGCTGGCGGCGAGGCTGCTCGGCCTGCCCCTGGTGCTCCACGAGCAGAACGCGGTGCCGGGGCTGGTCAATCGCTGGCTGGGGCCCGGTGCGAGCCGGCTGCTCGAGGCCTTCCCCGGTGCTTTTCCCGCGCAGCGAGGGGCAATCCACGTCGGCAACCCGGTGAGGGAGGCGATCCTCGAGCTTCCCGATCCGGGGGACCGGTTGGCCTTGCGCAGGGGTCCGCTCCGGGTTCTGGTGCTCGGGGGAAGCCAGGGGGCGCGCATTCTCAACCAGGTGGTGCCGCAGGCGGTGGCGAGGCTGGCCCGCGTTTCACCCCGACCTCCCGCTGCGGACGCCGACCGCAAAGCGGCGAAGCGGCGTCCTTCCTCGAGCCACTTCGACATGGCTGTTGCCATGGCTTCAGGGTCTCTCCGTCCGTGCGCCCGCGCTCCAAGGCGTCTCGACGCCCTCGGCCACGAAGCTCGGGCAGAGAAATGCGGACCCGGGCATCGGGCCGGATTCACCATCAGGCACCAGACGGGGCGGGGCAACGCGGAACGTACCCGGGAGCGCTATTCCGGGGTCGACGGCGAAGTCGCGGTGGAGGAGTTCATCGAGGACATGGCCGGCGCCTACGCTTGGGCCGACGTGGTCGTGTGTCGGGCCGGCGCGCTCACGGTGGCGGAGCTCGCCGCGGCCGGCGCGGCCTCGATCCTCATCCCCTTCCCCTTCGCGGCGGACGACCACCAGGCCCGCAACGCCGGCCAACTGGTGGAAGCGGGCGCGGCGCTGATGGTGCGCCAGGAGGACTTCGACGCATCGCAGCTCTCGAGGCTCCTCACGGAGCTCGACCGGCACCGGAAGCGCGTGCTCGACATGGCCAGCGCCGCAAGACGCCTCGCGGTCGAAGACGCGGCATCGAGGGTGGCCCGGCATTGCCTGGAGGTGGCGCGTGTCTGAGGAGCTCTCGGTGGACGCACCGGCGATGGCCCTGGACCGGACCGTGCTCGGCCCGGCTTCGACCGTGGAGCCGAACGCCTGGATGCGGCGAGTGCGTCGCGTGCACTTCGTGGGAGTGGGCGGAGCCGGCATGGGGGGTATCGCGGAGGTGCTCCGCACCCTCGGATTCGAGGTCTCGGGATCGGACCTCGCGGAGAGCGGCATGACCCGCCACCTGCGGGACATGGGCGTCCGGGTGCTCTCGGGGCACCACGCCGACCATGTCCGCGAGTGCGACGTGGTGGTCCACTCCACCGCGGTGCCCGACGACAACGTCGAGCTGGAGGAGGCGCGGACCCGTGGAGTCCCCGTCCTGCCCCGGGCGCAGATGCTGGCCGAGCTGATGCGCTTCCGCCAAGGCATCGCCGTGGCGGGCACCCATGGCAAGACCACCACGACGAGCCTCGTCACCAGTCTGCTCGCAGAGGGCGGTCTCGACCCCACCTGCGTGATCGGCGGGCGGCTGAACAGCATCGGCTCCAACGCGCGCCTGGGTGCGGGACCCTGGCTGGTGGCGGAAGCGGACGAGAGCGATCGCTCCTTTCTGCGGCTCCAGCCGGTGGTGGCGGTGGTGACCAACATCGACGCCGACCACATCGAGGCCTGGGGAAACGACTTCCGGCGGCTCGAGGAAGGATTCGTCGAGTTCCTGCAACGGCTTCCCTTCTACGGTCTCGCGGTGCTCTGCGGCGACGATCCGTCGATCGCGTCGCTCCTGCCCCGGGTCGCGACCGCGGTGCGTACCTATGGCTTCGCACCCCGGGTGGACGTGCGCGGAACCCGGCTCCGGCAGGAAGGCATGCGCACCCATTTCCGCGTGCTGCGTCCCGAGCGTCGCGGGCTGGACGTGAGCCTCAATCTTCCGGGGCGGCACAACGTGCACAACGCGCTCGCGGCAATCGCGGTGGCGACCGAGCTCGGGATCGGCGACGACGCCATCCTCCGCGGCCTCGGCGAGTTCCAGGGGATTGCACGGCGCCTCCAGGTCCACGGCGACCTCCTGGCGCCGGGCGGACGGGTGACGCTGGTCGACGACTACGCGCATCATCCGCGCGAGCTGGGTGCGACCCTCGAAGCGGTACGCGCCGGGTTTCCGGGAAGACGGCTGCTCGCGGTCTTCCAACCTCATCGTTACACCCGCACCCGGGCCCTCTTCGAGGACTTCGTCGAGGTGCTCGTGGACTTCGACGGGCTGATTCTGCTCGAGGTCTACCGCGCGGGCGAGACGGCGCTGCGTGGGGCCGACGGCCGCGCGCTCTGCCACGCGGTGCGGGCGCGGGGTCGCGTGAATCCGGTTCTGGTGGACCGCCCGCAGGAGGTGCCGGCCGTGCTCGACGACGTCGTCCGGGAAGGCGACGTCGTGCTGACCCTCGGTGCGGGCGACATCGGCGCTCTGCCCGGCATGTTGCGCGCCCGCTGGCGGAGGCCGGGCGAGTGGAAGGCATCGTGAACATGGCGGCGAGGCACCGTACCCCTCACCTGCGCGGCCGCCTGCGTTTCGCGGAGCCGATGTCGCGGCACACGGTGTGGGGGATCGGCGGATGCGCGGACCGCTTCTACGAACCCGCCGACGCCGACGACCTGGCGTGCTTCCTCGCTTCGCTGCCCGATGAGGAGGCAGTGCTCGTGATCGGTCTGGGGAGCAATCTGCTGGTGCGCGACGGGGGCATACGCGGCACGGTCATTGCCATCGGCGGCGGGCTCTCGGGGCTCGGGATGCCGGACCGGAACCGGGTGCGGACAGGAGCGGGCGTGGCGTGCCCGAAGGTCGCGCGGTTCGCGGTGCAGCAGCGTCTCGCCGATTGCCACTTCCTGGCGGGCATTCCCGGGACCATGGGAGGGGCGCTGGCGATGAACGCGGGCGCCTTCGGCGGAGAAACCTGGGACATCGTCGAGAGCGTCGAGACGATCGACCGGCGCGGCGAGCGCCGCCGGCGGGGTCGCGCCGACTTCGTCGCCGGCTACCGCCAGGTGGGCGGCGTACCCGGTGAGTGGTTTCTCTCCGCCGATCTCAGGCTGTCCCCCGACACCTCGGGAGAGGGCGCGGATGCGCTCAGGTCTCTCCTGCGCCGGCGTGCGCAGACCCAGCCGACCGGCACCCGCAACTGCGGCTCGGTGTTCCGCAATCCGCCGGGGGACTTCGCGGGGCGGCTGATCGAGGCCTGTGGCCTCAAGGGGAGCGCGGCGGGCGGAGCATTCGTCTCGCGGAAGCACGCGAACTTCATCGTGAACGCCGGCGCTGCGAGCGCCCGCGACGTGGAAGCCCTGATGAACCGGATCGCCGAACGGGTCGCACACTGTTCCGGCGTGGACCTGCAACCGGAAGTGCGCATCGTCGGCGAGGCGGGGACCAGGGCGTGAGCGCGCAGACAGAGAGAACGGTAGCGGTCTCCGCAAGGGCCCTCGGCCCGGCCGACTTCGGACGAGTCGCGGTGCTCTACGGGGGCGACTCCGCCGAACGGGAAGTATCGTTGCGCAGCGGAGACGCGGTGTTCCACGCGCTCCGGCGCAAGGGACTCGATGTCGTAGCGATCGACAAGGGCCGGGACGTGCTCGCGCAGCTCGCGGCGAACGCGGCGGAGCGGGTGTTCATCATTCTGCACGGACGGGGCGGCGAGGACGGGACGATCCAGGGCGCGCTGGAATCCCTGGGGCTGGCTTACACGGGAAGCGGTGTCCTCGGCTCCGCGCTCGCGATGGACAAGCACCGCTCCAAGCGGGTCTGGCAGGCCCTGGGCATCCCGACGCCGGACTTCCACGTGGTGCGCACGGAGAAGGATCTCTTCGCGGCCGGCCGGACGTTGGGCTTTCCGGTCGCGGTGAAGCCGGTGCACGAGGGTTCGAGCATCGGGGTGTGCTGCGCCCGCGACGAGGAGGGCCTGCACGCCGGCTGGTACCAGGCCCTGCGCCACGACGACGAGCTGATCGTGGAGCCATGGATCGACGGCGAGGAGTACACCGCGGCGATCCTGGGCGAACAGGTGCTTCCCCTCATCCGCCTCGCGCCCGCGCGCGCCTTCTACGACTACGCCGCCAAGTACGCCGACGATGCGGGCACCCGTTACCACTGCCCGAGCGGCCTGGCGCCGGATCGGGAGCGGGCCTTCAAGACCCTCTGCAAGCGGGCTTTCGACGCGCTCGGGGCCAGCGGCTGGGGGCGGGTGGACTTCCGGTGCGATGCCGGGGGCGAGCCCTTCATCCTGGAAGTGAACACCGCTCCCGGAATGACCGGCCACAGCCTGGTGCCGATGGCGGCCCGGGCGCTGGGCATCGATTTCGACGATCTGGTGTGGCGGATTCTGGAGACCACCCTGGTGAAGCGCGGGTGGTGCGGGAGAGAGCCGAGATGAGCGCAGGGTCGGACGAGAAGCGGGGGAAGCAGCGCCGCGGTGCTCTGCGGGTCCTGGCCCCCGAGCTCGGGCGTTGCGCTCGCGCCGGGCGGGGAGGATCGAAGTGATGATGCGCGTCGTGTCCGCGGTGCTCGGCTTCGGTCTTCTGGGGGCGGTGGCGGGACCGGTCGTCCTCGATGTGTGGCGGCAGCCACTCGAAGCGGTGCGCGTGACCGGCCCCTTCATCCACGTATCCCGGCAGGAGCTGGAAGCCGCGATCGCGCCGCATCTCCCCCTCGCCTTTCTTCAGGTCGATGTGTTCGCGATCCGCCGGGCGGCGCGCGCCATTCCATGGGTCGAGGACGTCTCGGTCCGGAGAGTGTGGCCGGGCAGTCTCGATATCGAGGTGACGGAGCGCCAGGCGGTGGCGAGCTGGCGGGGCCGCATGCTGCTGGAGGCGGAGGGATCTCTGTTCGAGCCGGAAGCTCTCGATCCTTCCGCCACGTTGCCCGTACTGGAAGGACCGCCCGGCCGGCATCGGCAGGTGCTCGAGCGTTTCCGGCAGCTCGACAGGGTTGCGAACGAGTATCTGCACACCCGGGTGGCCCGTCTCGAAATGCATGCCCGCGGTGCGTGGGAGGCGGCGCTCGGGAACGGCATCGTCGTGCGGCTCGGCCCCGATACCTTCGAACGCCACCTGGAGCGCTATGCGCGTGCGTTCCCGAGGGCCCTGGGCGCGCGACTCCACGAGGTGCGCGCGATCGACTTGCGTTACGGCAATGGTTTTGCGGTGCGCTGGCGAGAAGGCGCCGGCGCCGGCGAAGGGGTGGAAGCGTGAAACGAAACGACCGGGAGCTCGTGGTCGGGCTGGATGTCGGCACCTCCAAGGTGTGCGCGATCGTCGGCGAGCAGAAATCGGACAAAGACATCGAGATCATTGGCGTCGGGTTTCAGCCTTCGCACGGCCTGAAGCGGGGCGTCGTCGTCGACATCGAGTCCACGGTGCAGTCGATCCGGCGCGCGGTCGAGGAGGCGGAGCTCATCGCGGGATGCCAGATCAACTCGGTGAGTGCAGGCATCGCGGGCAGCCACATTCGCAGCCTCAACTCGCACGGGATCGTCGCGATCCGCGACCGGGAAGTGACCCCGAGCGACGTGGAGCGGGTGCTGGACGCAGCGCGAGCGGTGGCCATCCCGGCCGACCAGCGCATCCTCCACATTCTCCCGCAGGAATACATCATCGACGAGCAGGAAGGCATCCGCGAGCCGGTGGGCATGTCCGGAGTGCGAATGGAAGCCAAGGTCCACATCGTCACCGGCGCGGGCAGCTCGGCCGACAACATCGTCAAGTGTGTACGCCGCTGCGGACTCGAGGTCGACGACATCGTCCTCGAGCAGCTCGCCTCCAGCGATGCGGTGCTGGCCGACGACGAGAAGGACCTCGGGATATGCCTGGTGGACATCGGCGGCGGCACTACGGACATCGCCGTGTTCACCGAGGGCGCCATCCGCCATACCGCCGTGATCCCCATCGCCGGCGACCAGGTGACGAACGACATCGCGGTCGCGTTGCGAACGCCCACCGCGCGCGCCGAGGAGATCAAGATCAAGTACGCCTGCGCGCTCGCGCAGCTCGCTTCGATGGAGGAGACGATCGAAGTCCCGAGCGTGGGCGAACGCCCTCCACGCCGTCTCGCCCGGCAGACCCTCGCCGAGGTGGTGGAGCCCCGCTACGAGGAGCTGCTCACCCTGGTCCAGGCGGAGCTGCGGCGCAGCGGTTTCGAGGACATGGTGGCGGCGGGGATGGTCCTCACCGGCGGCAGCGCGAAGATGGAGGGACTGGTCGAGCTCGCGGAAGAGATCCTGCACATGCCGGTGCGTATCGGGCACCCGCAGCAGGTGAACGGGCTGGTCGATGTAGTGCGCAACCCCGTGTACGCCACCGGGGTGGGACTGCTCCACTTCGCCGGAAAGACCGTACGCGAACGAAGCGGCGGCATGCCGGCGAACGGGGGCGCCGAGGGGCCCTGGCAGCGCATGAAGAGCTGGATTCAAGGCAGCTTCTGATGGTTTTCTTTTGTGAATCAACCACTTATTGGAGGTGATCTCATGCCCGACAAGTTCGAATTCATGGATTCCTGCAGCCAGAGCCCGGCCGTAATCCGGGTGATCGGCGTAGGTGGCGGGGGCGGCAACGCGGTCGAGCACATGCTCGAGACATCGATCGACGGGGTGGAGTTCGTCGCGGCCAACACCGATTCGCAGGCGCTCGGGCGCTCGTCCGCCCGCACGCTGCTTCAGCTCGGGGCGGGGGTCACTCAGGGCCTGGGCGCAGGGGCCGACCCCGAGGTCGGCCGGCAGGCGGCGCTCGAGGACCGCGACCGGATCGTCGATGTGCTCAGGGGCGCGGACATGGTGTTCATCACCGCGGGCATGGGGGGAGGCACGGGAACCGGCGCCTCGCCGATCATCGCGCAGCTCGCGCACGAGCTGAAAATTCTGACCGTCGCGGTGGTCACCAAACCCTTTCCCTTCGAGCTCGGACGTCGCATGAGGATCGCCGAGCAGGGCATAGCCGAGCTCTCCGAACACGTCGATTCGCTGATCACGGTGCCCAACGAGCGGCTCCTGAGCGTGCTCGACAAGGGCATCTCGCTTACCGACACCTTCCGCGCCGCCAACGACGTGCTCCACGGCGCGGTGCGGGGCATCGCGGAGCTGATCACCCGGCCCGGTGTAATCAACGTCGATTTCGCCGATGTCCGCACCGTGATGGGGGAGAAAGGCCGGGCGATGATGGGCTCGGGCAGCGCGGTCGGGGAGAGGCGAGCGGAGGGCGCCTTTCACTCCGCCGTCAACTGCCCGCTCCTCGAGGACATCGACCTGAGCGGCGCATGCGGCATTCTCGTCAACATCACGGCCGGTTCCGACCTCGGCCGGGACGAGTTTGCGGCGGTGGGAGAGGCGATCGGAGACCTGGCCACGGACGATGCGCTCATGGTCATAGGCACCGCCCTCGACGACACTCTGGGGGATGAGATGCGGGTCACCGTCGTCGCCACCGGGCTCGGCGGCAAGCGGACGAGGTCCGAGCCGGAAGTGCGGCTCGTCAAGTCCTCTGACGAAGGCGGAAGTGGCGGTGGACGGGACTACCGGGACTTGGAGACACCTGCCTTTTCTCGCAACCAGAGCCGCACCCGGTCCCGCAACCTTCCCGAGCATGGTCAGGACGACGGCGAGGAATTCCTCAACATCCCCGCCTTCCTCAAGCGGCAGGCGGACTGAGGATGGCGGCGAGAAGCCCCGGAACGACGGCGAGCCGGCATCGCCCGATCTCCGGTCGGGAACGCCGCCGCCGAGTCTTGCGGGACTCGGGACCGAGGATCCCCCTCCGGGGGAGGCGGACCAGGGGCGGTTGCAGGATCATTCAGAAGTCGAGTTGCGGGGTTCGAAGTACTGGAATCAGGCGATGGATTCC
>CAYFYD010000052.1:0-14090 GCA_964347195.1 uncultured Ectothiorhodospiraceae bacterium | reverse complement strand
GTGGGACTTCGCTGCGGGGCGCGCGTAGGAGGGGCGGGCCCGCGGGAATGACGGGAGGGGGCGCGGCGAAGGCCGAGGTGCTCCTGCCGAGCCGCGATCTGCCCGCGGACCTCGCCTTCTTCCGCGAGCGGCTCGGTTTCCGCCTCGAGTCCATCTTTCCCGCCGACGACCCCGCGCAGGCGCTGCTCTCGGGCCACGGGGTGCGCATCCGGCTCGAACGCGGCGCCGCCCACGCTCCCGGCGCGGTCCGGCTCCACTGCGAGGAGCCGGACACTCTCGGGAACGGCAGACGAGAGCTCTTCGCCCCCAACGGCACCCGCGTCGAGCTCCGCGACCTCCACCCCCGCCCGCGGCGCCCGCCCACCCGGCACGCTCTGGTGGTGCAGCGGCAGGGCGGGGACGGCGGCGCGTGGGTGGTGGGCCGCGCCGGCATGCACTACCGGGACCTCGTTCCGGGGCGCCTCGGCGGCGCGCTCATCGCCTCTCACATCCGCATCCCGGAGGCGGGGCCGGTGCCCGACGACGTGCACTACCACCACGTCGCCTTCCAGCTCATATTCTGCTACCGGGGCTCGGGGGACTTGGTGTACGAGGACCAGGGGCCGCCCTTCCGCCTCGACGCCGGCGACTGCCTCGTTCAACCCCCGCGGATCCGGCACCGGGTGCTCGAGTCGTCCGCGAACCTCGAAGTGATCGAGCTCGCGGCGCCGGCCGAGCACCTCACCGCGTTCGACCACGCGCTCGCGCTCCCCACCGGCCGGCGGGACCCGGAGCGAGACTTCGGCGGCCAGCGCTTCTGCCGCCACCACGCGCGCGACGCGGTGTGGGGGGCGGGCCGCCTCCCCGGCTTCGTCGCCTGCGACACCGGGACCGCCGCCGCCACCGGCGGCGTGGCGAGCGCCCGGGTCGCAAGAAGCGTGGACCCTGCCGCGGGAGGAGAGACGAGCCACGATGCGGACATCCTCTTCGCCTTCGTGCTCGAGGGGGGCATGACGCTGAGCGCGCCCGAGGGCGGGCCCCGGCCCCTGCGGGCGGGCGACGCCTTCGTGGTGCCGCCCGGGCTTCGCGTTTCCTGGGAGGACTGTACCGAGGACCTCGAAGTGCTGGAAGTCTCGCTGCCCGGCGCCTTCGAGACGGTGGTCCACCGGAGCCCGTGATGCGGCGCTCGGGCACTCGGAACGCCTGCGCCGCTTCCGGCGCTCCGAAGCTTCGTCCCTGCCGCGGTACCCCCCGAGGCACCCGTCGATGACCGACTTCGCGCGCACCAGGGCCCTCTTCCACCTCCCGGAGGGCGTCGTCTACCTCGACGGCAATTCCCTCGGTCCCCTGCCGCTGGCGGCACGCGATCGGGTCGCCCGCCTGCTCTGCGACGAGTGGGGCGAGATGCTGATCCGGGGCTGGAACGAGGCGGGCTGGATGGACGCGCCGGCGCGCGTCGGCGAACGGATCGGCGGCCTCATCGGCGCGGCGCCCGGCACGGTGGTGATGGGCGACACCCTCTCCATCAAGGTGTACCAGGCGCTTGCCGCGGCGCTCGAGCTGCGGCCCGGGCGGCGGGTCGTCCTCTCCGACCACGGCAACTTCCCCTCCGACCTCCACATCGCGAAGGGCCTGATGCGCACGCTCGGGCGCGGCCACGCGCTGCGCCTGGTGGCGCCCGAAGCGGTGGAGGAGGCCCTCGACGAGGACGTCGCGGTGCTCATGCTGACCGAGGTGGACTACCGTACCGGACGCCTCCACGACATGGCCCGCCTGACGCGGGCCGCGCACGAGGCCGGGGCGCTGGCGATCTGGGACCTCGCCCACTCCGCCGGCGCGCTCCCCATCGATCTCGAAGGGGCGGGGGCCGACTTCGCGGTCGGCTGCACCTACAAGTTCCTCAACGGGGGACCCGGGGCGCCCGCCTTCATCTACGTCGCCTCCCGGCACATCGAGCAGGTGCGGCCCGCGCTCTCCGGGTGGCTGGGCCACGAGGCCCCCTTCGCCTTCGATCCCGACTACCGCCCCGGTCCCGGCATCGCGCGGATGCGGGTGGGCACGCCCTCCATCCTCGGCCTCGCCGCCCTCGACGCGGCCCTCGACGCCTGGGAGGGGGTGTCCATCGACGACGTGAGGGCGAAGTCGGTGGAGCTCTCCGAGCGCTTCATCGCCGAGGTCGAGCGGCGCTGCCCGGGGCTCGGGCTCGTGAGCCCCCGGAGGCCGGCCGAACGGGGCTCCCAGGTTTCGCTGCGCTTCGCGGACGCCTGCCCCTTCGTGCAGGCGCTCATCGATCGGGGCGTCGTCGGCGACTTCCGCCCCCCGGACGTCATGCGCTTCGGGATCGCCCCGCTCTACCTCGACGCCGGCGACATCGTCCGGGCCGTCGACGTCATGGAGGCGCTCCTCGCGGAACGGCGCTTCGACCGGGCGCGGCACCGCGAGGTCGAGGCGGTGACCTGACGAGGCCCATGACCACGCTCCCGCCATCGACGAGCGGGCCGCGGCGGCGAGGCGCCCGGTGCCGCGGCGTTCGGAGCCCGGCCGGGCTCGGCGCCGGACCGTGATCCGCGTGCGCGCCCTCCCCCGCTCGGGCGGCGGGAGTCCATCCTTTCAATCGATCGCGACCGCCATGCCGCGACGGCGTCGTTAGGATCCGCTTCTCCCGAAAGCATCCCGGGCGGACACCATGAGTACAGCAACCAGACCAGTCGGCTCCTTCATGGGCATCCCGCACGCGCGGGAGGCCGGCGACGCGAAGGCGGTCATCCTCGGCATCCCCTTCGACTGCGGCCTGCATCCGGTGCGCGTGGGCGCGCGCATGGGCCCCGCCGCCATCCGCGAGCAGTCGCACCTGGTGCGGCCCTATCAGCCCCCGCTGTGGGACACGAATCCGCTGGAGGCACTCGGCGCCGTCGACCTGGGGGACGTCGACGTGGTGCTCGGCGACATCATCGAGACCTACGCGCGCACAGAGGAGGCGGTGCGCGGCATCGTCGCGGCGGGGGCGATACCGATCACCTTCGGCGGCGACGGCGCGGTGACCCTGCCCCAGCTCCGCGCGCTGGGGCGGCGCTACCCGGACCTGGCCCTGCTGCACTTCGACGCGCATACCGACACCTATCCCGACGAAGACGCGGCGCCCGGGAGCAACGAGCGCCGATTCAATCCCGCCACCACCTTCGCACGGGCGGCGGAGGAAGGCATCGTCGACCTGAGCCACTCCCTGCATGTCGGCGCGCGCGGCACGATCTCGATGAGCGGGGTGTTCGAGTTCACGCGCGCCAAGGGCTTCGAGCTCGTGTCCGGGCGGGACATGCTGGCGATGGGCATCGAGGGCCTGCTCGCGCACCTGCGCGAACGGGTCGCGGGCCGGCCGGTATACCTGTGCTGGGACATGGACTTCTTCGACCCCTCCTGCGCGCCCGGCGTGTTCACCCCGACCTGGGGCGGGGTCTCGGCCCGCGAGGGGCTCGCCATCCTGCAGGGGCTCGCCGGCCTCGACATCGTCGCCACCGACGTGAACACGCTCTCCCCGCTCCACGATGTCGGCGGCATGAGCGCGTTCCTCGCCGCTACCTGCGTGATGGAGTGCGTGCACCTCGCGTGGCGCGCCGTCCGTGCGCGCGACGGAAGGGGGTAGTCGGCACCGCGCGCCGCGGCCGCGAACCACTGTTCGCAGCCGGTGATTCGCCCCTGCGCGACCCGCTTTCCTCCTTCGCCGTGCTTCCGCGAGAATGGCGCCCCTGCCGCCGGCCGGAACCCCCGCCTTGCCCTCTCCCGCCACGCCGCTCCGCGCGCTCACCCTCGACGCCACCGGCACCCTGATCACCTTGGCGCGACCGGTGGGGGAGACCTACGCCGAGATCGCCCGCAGCTTCGGTGCCCGGCTCGACCCCGGTGCGGTGGAGACCTCGCTGCGCACCGTCTTCCCGGAGATGCCGCCGCTCTCCTTCCCCGGGGCGGCGCCGAGCCGGATCCCGAGCCTCGAGCGGGGCTGGTGGCGAGAGCTCGTGCACCGCGTGGTCGGCGCGGCGGGCCGGGTCGACGCCTTCAGCCCCTTCTTCGACGCCCTCTACGAGCACTACGCGCGCGGCGGCGCGTGGCGCGCCTATCCGGAGGCGGTGGAGGCGCTGCGGGCGGTGCGCGCGCGTGGCTGCCGCACCGCGGTGATCTCCAACTTCGACTCGCGGCTCATGAACGTCCTGCGCGCGCTCGAGCTCGACCACTACTTCGACCTCGTGACTTATTCGAGCGCGAGCGGCGCCGCCAAGCCGGAGAGCGCCATATTCGCCCTCACCCTGTCCCGCCTGGGCGTGCGCCCGGAAGACGCCCTGCACGCCGGGAACGATCCCCGCACGGACGTGGAGGGCGCGCGCGCCGCCGGCCTCGAAGGGGTCCTCATCGACCGTGTCCGGGAGAGAGCCGACATCGGGCGGGGCGTCATCACTTCGCTCCTCGACCTCGGAGCCTGGTTCGAGACGGGTTGAGGGAGGGGGGGCGCGGACCTTCAACCAGTTGGAAACGTCGCGGCGACGTGACGGGATCGGGAGGCCAGCGATGGAGATCACCCTCGGGATCGAAGAGGAGTTGATGATCGTGGACGCGGCGACGCGCGACGTCGTCTCCGACCCCGACCCCTCCCTCTTCGAGCAGGCGCGAGAGCGCGCGGTGCCGCACCGGGTCGTGAACGAGCTCCTGCGCACACAGATCGAGACCAACTCGAGGGTCTGCCGGTCGGTGGCGGAGATCACGCAGAGCCTGCGCGAGACGCGCGCGGCGGTCATCGATGCGGCCCGTGCCCACGGCGCGCGCGTCATCGCCTCGTCGACCCACCCGTGGGCGCGATGGGAGGCGCAACGGGTGACGGAGAAGCCGAGGTATCGCAGTGCCGCGGCCGCCTTCCAGGACGCGGTGCGCCAGTTCTTCGTGGGAGGCATGCACATTCACGCCGGCTTCGGAGAGGCGGACCTGCGCATCGCGGTCATGGACGCACTCCTCCCCTACCTGCCCGTCATGCTCGCGTTGTCGGCATCCTCCCCCTTCCACGCCGGACGCCTGACCGGGCTCAAGTCCTACCGCCTCACCGCGATCGGAGCCCTTCCCCGTACCGGCCTGCCGCCCCCGATGCGGAGCGAGGCCGAGTATCTGGGCATCGTCGAAACCTACCGCGCGATGGGAGCGATCGCGGACGGGAGCGAGCTGCGCTGGGACATCCGCCCCTCGGCCGCCTACCCCACCATCGAGCTGCGCATCTGCGACGTCTGCCCCCGCATCGAGGACGCGGTGGCGATCGCCGCCCTCTACGCGTGCCTCATCCTGGAGATCGCGAGCGACATCGAGGAAGGGAAGGCGCCCGCGCCGCCCCCGCGCGAGTTCGTCGAGGAGAGCCGCTGGCTCGCGCAGCGCTACGGGACCTTCGCCTTCCTCCCGCGCACGCGGGGGGCGAAGCACGGCCCACGAGGTGTCCGGATCCCAGGTCCGCTTCCTCCCGCGCACGCGGAGGGCGAAGCACCGAGCGTCGCGGAGGTGGCGACGGAGCTGGCCTCGCGGCTCTCCTCGCAGGCCCGGGCGCTCGGCTGCGAGCGCGCGCTCGAGCACATCGTCGAGATCGGAGAAGGGGGGAGCAGCGCCGAGCGCCAGGAGGACCTCTACCGGGAGGCGAAGCTCGACGGCGCGAGCGAGACCGAGGCCCTGCGCGCGGTGGTCGACGGGATCATCGCCGAAACGGAGAGCACGGGAGACTGAAACGGACGCGCGGAGGCCGGTCTCCTCGCCGCCGCACACCGGCGCCCGAGCAGCGACGAGGACCGTCTCCCCGTCCCGGGCGCGCGTCACGCTTCCGCCTGCGCCGTCGGCTCCGCAACCGGTCGGCCAAGGCTCTCGAGAAGTCGAGGTTCGGGGTTCGATGTACTCGAGTCAGGCGATGGATTCCCGCTGACCAAGGGAATGACATCGTCTGTGCAAGACGTGCCATTCCCACGACAGCCGTCACCCCCTCCATCGCCGTCATTCCCGCGGAAGCGGGAATCCACTTTGGTCAACGAAACTCGAAACTCGAGTCTTGAAGAGCCTTGGCCGGTCGGCCTTCGCTTGGCCCCGCCCGGGAGGCCGGCTACCCTCGCACGGCCGACCCGGGAGATGAACCGTGAGTGACACCCCCCCGCACATGTCTCCGGACGAGTTCCGGCGCGCCGGCCGCCTCGTCGTCGACTGGATCGCCCGCTACATGGAGGAGGTCGAGCGCTACCCGGTGCTCTCGCCCGCCCGGCCCGGCGAGGTGCGGGCGAAGCTGCCGCCCCGGCCCCCGGCGGGCGGAGACGGGGTCGAAGCGTGGCTCTCGGACCTCGACGAGATCGTCATGCCGGGGATCACCCACTGGCAGTCGCCGAACTTCTTCGCCTTCTTCCCCGCCAACGCCTCCGGCCCCGCCATCCTCGGCGACCTGCTCGCGGCGGGACTGGGGGTGCAGGGCATGCTGTGGGCCACGAGCCCGGCCTGCACCGAGCTCGAGACCCACGTGCTGGACTGGCTGGTGGAGATGCTGGGGCTGCCGGAACGCTTCCGTTCGACCGGGGACGGCGGAGGGGTGATCCAGGACACCGCGTCGAGCGCGAGTCTCTGCGCCTTGCTCGCGGCGCGCGAGCGCGCCACCGGACTCGCGAGCAACGAGCACGGGGTCGGCGGGCGGCGACTGGTCGCCTACACCTCGGACCAGGCCCACTCCTCGATCGAGAAGGCGGTGAAGATCGCAGGGATCGGGCGCGAGAACCTGCGCCTGGTCGCGGTCGACCCCGCCTTCGCGATGCGCCCGGACGCGCTCGCCGACGCGATCGTCACGGACCGCGCGGCGGGGCACCGGCCCTTCTTCGTCTGCGCCACCGCCGGCACCACCTCTTCCACCGCCATCGATCCGGTGCGTGCGATCGGGGAGATCTGCACCCGGGAGGGCCTGTGGCTGCACGTCGACGGCGCCCACTCCGGCTCCGCCGCGCTCGCGCCGGAGCTGCGCTGGGTGAACGAGGGCCTGGAGCTCGCTGACAGCTACTGCTTCAACCCGCACAAGTGGATGCTCACCAATTTCGACTGCGACTGCATGTACGTGGCCGACCGGGCCGCGCTCATCGACGCCCTGAGCGTGCTGCCGGAGTATCTGCGCAACCGGGCGACGGAGTCCGGGGCGGTGTTCGACTACCGCGACTGGCACGTGCCGCTCGGCCGGCGTTTCCGCGCGCTCAAGCTGTGGTTCGTGATCCGCCACTACGGCGAGGAGGGCCTGCGGGCGCAGGTCCGCCGCCACGTCGCCCTCGCGCAGACCTTCAGGTCCTGGGTGGAGGGCGACCCGCGCTTCGAGCTCGCCGCCCCCGCGCCGCTCAGCCTGGTGTGCTTCCGCCACCGGGGCGGAGACGATGCGAACCAGCGCCTCATGGACGCCCTGAACGCCTCCGGCCGCCTCTACCTCACCCACACCCGCCTCGACGGGAAGCTGACGCTGCGTCTGGCGATCGGCGCCACCGGCACCGAGCACCGCCACGTGGAGGCGGCGTGGCGCGCGATCCGCGAGACGGCACCGGACTGAAGGTCCCGGTGCCACCCCGGACGACGGAGCTCAGCGCGCCGTGCGCCGGGCCTCGGTGGCGGACCGGTCGACGCTGCCGTCCGCGGAGAGCACCACGCCGTAGTCGCGGGACGCGGCTTCCGGGCTGACCAGCTCGTTCCTCACGTCTTCGCGCACCCGTTCGGGGTCGCGCTCGAAGGGGTCGCCGTAACCGCCCCCGCCCGGCATCTCCATGACGAGGCGCTCTCCCGCCGGCACCGGCTGGCGACCCTTGCCCCGGAGCTCGGTGCCGGCGTCGGTGTACATGCGCCCGGTGCGCCCCGCCGCCCCGCCCCGGCGTCCGCGCGCGGGATAGGTGATGCGGTCGAACATCGAGGAGATCGCGAAGGGAGCGTCCTCCGCGCTGGTGATCTCCATGACCTGGCCGGTGCCGCCCCGGTGCCGGCCCGGCCCGCCCGAGTCCTGGCGGTACTCCTTGCGCCAGACGATGATGGGGGCGATCGCTTCGTTGATCTCCACCGGCGTGTTGCGCACCCCCGAGGGAAAGGCGGTGGCGGAGAGGCCGTCGGCGCGGGGGCGCGCGCCGGTGCCGCCGTTGTGGAAGAGCGAGACGGTGAAGGGCGTGGCGTCGCCCGCGCGTCCCGCGATGCCGTGGCCGGCGTAGAGCACCGGATTCCAGAGACAGGAAGTACCCTCCGCCGGCACCTGGCCCTGCAGCGCCGGCTCCAGGCAGCCGAGGACCACGTCGGGCAGCATCTGGCCGATGGCGTGGCGGGCCGCCACCGCGCAAGGGTGGGGCGCGTTCAGGATGCACCCGGGCGGGGCGCTGACCCGCACCGGGGCGAGCGAGCCGGTGTTGTTCGGGACGCTGGCCCCGACCACGCAGCGCGCGCCGAAGGACGCGTAGGCCTGGGTGTAGGTGATCGGCACGTTGATGCCGTAGGCGGAGACGGGCGAAGTGCCGTCGAAGTCGATGTCGATGCCGGTCTCGCCGATGCGCAGGCTCGCGACCAGATCGACGGGCTCGTCGTAGCCGTCGATCCGCATGCGGTTCTCGTAGGTGCCGAAGGGCAGGGCGCGGATCTCGTCCAGCATCGAGGCGCGGGAGCTCTCCATGATGAACCCGCCGAGCTCCTCGACGCCGTCGAGGTCGAACTCGTCCATCATCTCCAGGAGCCGCGCGACGCCGGTGTCGTTGCACGCGCCGAGGGAGTAGAAGTCGCCCTCCACCTGCACCGGCTCGCGCACATTGGCCCGCACGATCTCGAGCAGGGTCTCGTTGATGACGCCCTCGCGGGCGAGGGGCATGATGGGCAGGTAGATGCCCTCCTCGTACACCTGCCGGCCGTCGGGCCCGAAGCCCAGCCCGCCGACGTCCACCACGTGGCTGGTGCTCGCGAAGAGGGCGACCGCGCGGCCCCGCCGGAAGGCGGGGGTGACGACGGTGAAGTCGTGCAGGTGACCGGTCCCCATCCAGGGGTCGTTGGTGATGTAGATGTCGCCCTCGCGCATCGACGCGACCGGGAACTTCTCGAGGAAGAAGCCGACCGAGGCGGCCATCGCGTTCACGTGGCCCGGGGTGCCGGTGACGGCCTGGGCGAGCATGCGGCCCTCGAGGTCGAAGACGCCGGCCGAGAGGTCGCCCGCTTCGCGCACGGTGTTGGAGAACGCGGTGCGGATGAGGGTCTGGGCCTGCTCCTCGACCACCGAGATGAGGCGGTTCCACATGAGCTGGTTGTGGATCCGGGAGAGGGGAGAGTTGGCGCTCATGTCTTCTCCAGTACGATGTTGCCGTGCCCGTCGACGCGCACGTCGAAGCCCTCGCCGACCACGGTGGTGGTCTGATGCTCGGTGATGAGGGCGGGGCCGCGCAGGCGCGTCCCGGGCGCGAGACGCCCCCGGGAGTGGACCGGGACCCGGTCGTAGTCGGCCCGGGCGGGGTTGAAGAGGGAGGCGTGCCCCTCGGCCGCGCCCGGCCCGACGGCGGGCGGCTCCGGCGCGGCTTCCGGGGGCGGCACCGGCGCGCTCAGGGTGAGCGACCAGGTCAGCACCTCGACGTCCATGCCGGGGATGACGCGGGCATAGTGGGCACGGTAGGCCGTATCGAAGGCGGCCTGCAGGGTCGCGGCGTCGCCGGCGTCGAGGCGGCGCCGGGGCACCGCCACCTCGACCTCGTGCCCCTGTCCCACGTAGCGCATGTAGCCGATGCGGGTCTCGACGAGCCCGCCGCGCGGGGCGCCGAGACGGACGATGTCTTCCGCTTCGCGGCGCATCGCCCCGAACATCGCGTCGATCGCCTCCGCGTCGAAGGCGCTGAGACGGGTGTAGCGGCTGCGCACCACCTCGTAGGAGACCGGCGCGTGCAGGAACCCGACCGCGGAGCCGACCCCGGCGTCGCCGGGCACGATGACGGTGTCGATGCCGAGCTTCTCCGCGAGACGGGTCGCGTGCAGGGGGGCGGCGCCGCCGAAAGCGATGAGGGTGCGCGAGCCGGTGTCCTTGCCGCGCTCGATCGCGTGCACCCGGGCCGCGTTCGCCATGTTCTCGTCCACCACCTCGCTCACCGCGAAGGCCGCGAGTGCGGTGTCGAGGTTCATCGCCTCCCCGACGTCGCGCTCGAGGGTCTTCTCCGCCGCCGCGCGGCAGAGCGGCATGCTGCCACCCGCGAAGCGTTCGGGGTCGATGCGGCCGAGCACGAGGTCGGAGTCGGTGACGGTGGAGCGCTCGCCGCCGAGCCCGTAGCAGGCCGGCCCCGGCTCCGCCCCCGCGCTCTCCGGACCGACCGCGATGCGCCCGAGGCGGTCGAGGTGCGCGATGGAGCCGCCGCCCGCGCCGATCTCCACCATTTCGATGACCGGGATGCGAAGCGGCAGCCCGCTGCCCTTGGTGAAGCGGTAGACGCGGTCCACCTCGAAAGTGCGCGAGGACTGGGGCTCGCCGCCGTCGATGAGGCAGATCTTGGCGGTGGTGCCCCCCATGTCGAAGGAGAGCACCCGATCGATGCCCTTCTCCGCCGCGAGCCGGCTCGCGAGGATCGCGCCGCCCGCCGGTCCGGACTCGACCAGCCGGATCGGGTGCCGGATCGCGGTCTCGACCGTGGTGAGGCCGCCCCCCGAGGTCATCATCAGCAGGGGAGCATGGATACCGGCGTCCTCCATGCGTTGCCTCAGACTCTGAAGGTAGCGGGCCATCAGGGGCTGCACGTAGGCGTTGGCGCAGGCGGTCGAGAGCCGTTCGTACTCCCGGATCTCCGCGCACACGTCCGAGGAGAGGGTGAGCCAGGCATCGGGGAAGACTTCGCGGAGACGCTCCGCGACCAGCTCCTCGTGCGCGGGATTGGCGTAGCCGTGCACGAAGCCGACCGCGATGCTCTCCACCCCTTCGCGCGCGAGGCGCTCGACCATCGCTTCGATCGACGCCGGGTCCGGGGGCAGCAGCACCCTCCCCGCCGCGTCCACGCGCTCGCGCACCGGCACCCGCAGGTAGCGCGGCACGAGCGGCGCCGGCTTCTGCACGTGGATGTCGTACTGCTCGAAGCGGTTCTCGTAGGCCATCTCCACCGAGTCGCGGAAGCCTTCCGTCACCACCAGCGCGGTCTTCGCCCCCTTGCGCTCGATGATCGCGTTGGTCGCGAGCGTGGTGCCGTGGATGACCACCTCCACGTCCCCGGGATCGATGCCGGCCTGCCCGAGGGCCTGCGCCAGCCCTTCCAGCACCCCCTCTTCCGGCGCACTCGGCGTAGTGAGTACCTTGCTCGTGAAGGTCCCTCCCCCGCCCGCGAGCGCGATGTCGGTGAAGGTGCCCCCGATGTCCACTCCGACCCGGTAGCCGGCCCGCGAATCACTCATGGTCATGCAGCAGTCCTTGGCATTTCCGATGCACCGGCTCGGTGCGGCGGCGCGCCATGCGGCTCGCGCGGCTCAGACCCCGTCGCGGGGGATGGAGAGGTTCCAGGAGCGGCAGTGGACGCGCGCGCCGTTCTCGCGCACGTCGAGGTCCGCCCGCAGCGCGAAGGCATCCGCGCCGGCTCCGACCCGGGTCCGCGCATCGACCTCGACCTGCCAGTCCCCGCGCCCCATGGTGCAGGTGATGCGCATCTCGGTCTCCGCGGACAGCGGATCGCCTTCGCGGATCGCCATCCGCTCGACGGTGTTGCGTCCGAAGGCGATGCCGTGCTCCGCGACCTCGAAGACCCCGTCGCCGCGCTCCGAACGCACCTCGATGCGCCGCGCGTTCAGGTCCTGCACCACCCGGTTGCGCGAGGACGCTTCCTCCACTTGGCGGTACTCCATCGACGGCCCCTCCTCCGCCTCCGCGAAGGGCGCGCAGGCCGGCGCGCCCTCCCGGGGCCGCACCGGCAGCGTGAGTCGGCTCGCACCGGAGAAGAGGGTCAGCGTCACCGGCTCCGGGGAGGGCCACACCATCGGCCAGTACGTGGTGGAGACGCTCACCCGCAGCCGGTGTCCGGCCGGGAAGGAGTAGGCGATGTCGTTGAGCGGCACCCGTACCTCGTAGCGCTTCCCCGCCTCGAGAGGACGGGCCGACCCGTGGCCCTCGCGGTGGGTGAGGTTGAGCAGCCCGTAGCTCACCCGGGCGACCGAGCCGTCCGGCTTCACGTCGTTCAGGCGCACGCAGACGAAGGCCGAGGGCCGGTCGACGCTGAGCGCGAGCAGCGCCTCCGGCGCGCCGAGGATCTCGAGCGGCGCCGCCAGCACCGGCCCGTCGAAGACGAGCGAGCGGGCGTCGTCGGCGCGCTGGTCCCCGGGGAACTCCGCGCCTTCGCCGCCGGTCCCGTAGGGGCACCACTCGCCCGCGGCGAGCCCCACCGTCTGGGGCGAGCAGTGCGAGAGCGGGTCCTCCGCGCCCTTCTGCGCATCGAGCCCCGTCCGGTCGAGATGGAGGGTCCGGGTCTCGATGCGCGGGCTCGGCCAGGTCTCCTCCGCCACCCAACGCCCCGGGCAGTGCGCGTAGTGCGCGGCGGCGGGGACGTCCTCTCCCATGTACGCACGCAGCATCGGCTCTTCCATGATCCCGGTGTCGCGCCCCTCGAGCCAGTGGTCCCACCAGCGCAGGCACTCCTGGAGGAAGCCGATGGCGGGCCCGGGCGCGCGCTCGGAGTGGCCGAACTGGTGGGCGTGGGGGCCGATGAGCCCGAGCCTCGGCACCTCCAGATTGGCGAGCAGGCGCGGGATCGCGCTCGAGTAGCCGTCCAGCCACCCGCCGACCGCGAACACCGGGCACCGGATGGCCCCGTAGTCCTCGTTGACCGAGCCGTGCTTCCAGTACTCGTCCCGGCACTGGTGCCGGAGCCAGGTCTCGACCGGGCACGGCGCGCTCTCGAGGCGCGCCCGCCAGCTCTCGCGCCAGCCCTCCCCCATGACTTCGGGGTCGCCCGGCAGGGGCAGGATGGAGAAGAAGGTCGTGCCCCAGTCGGAGTTGTCGTTCAGCAGGCAGCCGCCCGCGTAGTGCATGTCGTCGGTGTAGCGGTCGTCGGTCGAGCACGAGGTGATGATCGCCGCGAGCGCGGGTGGGCGCCGGGCCGCCACCTGGAGCGAATTGAAGCCGCCCCAGGAGATGCCGAACATGCCCACCTTGCCCGTGCACCAGGGCTGCGCAGCGAGCCAGGCGATGACCTCCAGCGCGTCGTCCTGCTCCTGCATGGTGTACTCGTCGTGCATCACCCCGAAGGAATCGCCCGCGCCGCGCAGGTCGACGCGCACGCTCGCGTACCCGTGCCCGGCGAAGTAGTGGTGCAGGGGCTCGTCGCGCCCGCGCGTCATGTCGCGCTTGCGGTAGGGCAGGTACTCGAGCAGCGCCGGCACCGGGTCGCGGTCCGCGTCGGCCGGGAGCCAGATCCGGGCGGCGAGGCGCACCCCGTCCGACATCGGGATCCACACCCCTTCCTCCCGCACCCGGACTTCACGGGGGAACTCCGTCACCTTCTTCATGGCCGCCTCCTGCGCGACGCGCGCGTCCGCTTCTCCATCAGGCTTCCTCGGTGCTCCGCAGGCGCGGCGTGCCCACCGGCCCCAGCTACCAACTTCGCGTTTCGGGGTACAAACGCCCGGATGCCGCCGGCATCGCCCGCCCCGATCCCGCGGCCGACCGCCCTTCCCGGCGCGGCATGGACCGGGTCTCGACCCCCGTCGCCGTCATCCGTGATCGTTACAGCCCGGGTTGTTCGCCCTGGGGGTGAAAGACAGGGATAGCGTACCCGTAATATGTAGTAGAATCATGGTGTTGAGGAAACCCCGGCGCAGAGAACGGAGCACGCCACGGGTGAGACGGTACCGCTCTTTTCGCCATCATTCAACGCTTCGGTGTCCATTGAAGCCCGTCCCGAGCGTCTCAGTGCGGATACCGGCGCGCTGGTGCAACATGAGTCCCGGGAGCGCAGCGGCATCCTCGAGTGGCGGGGTGAGCGTCTCCGACGATTCGCGCAGCCCGCACTCGGGAGTCCATCCGATGGCGAGGCTCATTCGCAAGCATCTGCTGTCGTCGGGCAGGACCATTCAGAAGTCGAGTTGCGGGGTTCGAAGTACTGGAATCAGGCGAT
>CAYFYD010000051.1:0-14189 GCA_964347195.1 uncultured Ectothiorhodospiraceae bacterium | reverse complement strand
TACTGCGACACCCTGCGCTACTCGGAGGTGTTCGCAATGGCGCCCTCCCTCCAGGGCCGGACGATCAGCGTCGTGGCCGGCATGGACTGGTCGGTGGCGAGCCTGATCTGCATCCTGCTCTTCATGGGAGCGATGGGGAAGTCCGCCCAGTTTCCCCTGCACGTCTGGCTGCCCGATTCGATGGAAGGGCCGACGCCGATCTCCGCGTTGATCCACGCCGCGACGATGGTGACCGCGGGCATTTTCATGGTGGCGCGCATGTCGCCCCTCTTCGAGCAGTCGGAGGCCGCGTTGAGCGTGGTGCTGGTCATCGGCGCGATCACCGCACTCTTCATGGGCATCCTCGGGCTGGTCCAGAACGACATCAAGCGGGTCCTCGCCTACTCGACGGTCTCGCAGCTCGGCTACATGGCGGTCGCGCTCGGAGCCTCCGCCTACGCCGCGGCCATTTTCCACCTCGTCACCCACGCCTTCTTCAAGGCGCTCCTCTTCCTCGCCGCGGGCTCGGTGATCATCGCCCTCCATCACCAGCAGGACATGCGTGGCATGGGGGGCTTGCGGAAGTACATGCCCGTGACCTGGATCACTTCCCTGATCGGGTCCTTGGCCCTCATCGGGTTTCCCGGTTTTGCCGGGTTCTTCTCCAAGGATGCGATCATCGAAGCGGTGCATCTGTCCAGGGTGCCGGGGCACGAGTTCGCCTACTGGTGCGTGGTCGCCGGCGTCTTCGTGACCGCGCTCTACAGCTTTCGCCTGTACTTCCTCGTCTTTCACGGCGCGGAGCGCATGGACGAACAGGCGCGCCAGCACCTCCACGAGTCACCCTGGGTGGTCACCGTGCCGCTGGTGCTGCTCGCGATCCCGTCGGTGCTCATCGGCTGGATCGGCATCGAGCCGATGCTCTTCGGCGAGCACTTCGGCGAGAGCCTCCACGTGGCGCCGGATCGGGACGTGCTCGCCGCCCTCGGTGAGCGTTTCCACGGCGAGGTCGGCTTCATCGCGCATGCTTTCGCGACTCCGCCCCTGTACCTCGCGCTCGCGGGAGTCGTCACCGCCTGGTTCTTCTACATGGTGCGCCCGGAGCTCCCGGCCCTCCTCGTCGCGCGCCTGACTCCGGTCCATTCCGTGCTCATCCACAAGTACGGCTTCGACGCGCTCTACGAAGAAGTGTTCGCGCGGACCGGCCGGGGAGTGGGCAGCCTGTTCTGGCGAGTCGGGGATCGGCTCCTCATCGACGGTCTGCTCGTCAACGGGTCCGCCCGTCTCGTCGGCTGGTTCTCGAGCCTGATCCGTCACCTGCAGACGGGTTTTCTCTACACCTACGCCTTCGCAATGATCATCGGCCTGGTGACGCTGATGAGCCTCTTCGTCTTCCTCCGCATGCCGGGACAGCCCTGACTCCGAAGTCTCGAGGACTTCGCTGACGATGCCGGAGCTCCCCTTCCTCAGTCTCGGGATCTGGCTGCCCATTGCCGGGGCGGGCTGGGTCCTGATCGCGGGGGAACGCGGCGGGGCGGCACGGTCCATCGCCTTCGCGGTGGCGCTGGCCACCCTGCTGGTGTCCATCCCCCTCTACGCGGGGTTCGATGCCGGCACCCACGAAATGCAGTTCGTGGAGTACGCGGGCTGGATCGACGCGTACGACATCCACTACTACCTTGGAGTGGACGGCATATCCATGCCGCTCATCCTCCTGACCACGTTCACCACGGTGCTCGTGGTGCTGGCGGGCTGGGAGGTCATCGGGCACCGTCAGGCCCAGTACATGGCGGCTCTGCTCTTCCAGGAGGGGTTCATGAACGGCGCGTTCGCGTCGCTGGACTCCATCCTGTTCTACGTGTTCTGGGAGGCCCAGCTCATTCCGATGTTCATCATCATCGGAGTGTGGGGCGGCCCGCACCGGATCTACGCCACCATCAAGTTCTTTCTCTACACCTTCCTGGGCTCGGTGGTGATGCTGGTCGCGCTGCTCTACCTGTACCGCGAAGCCGGCACCTTCGCGATCCTGGAGCTTCACCAGGTCCGTCTCGGACTGACGCCGCAGATTCTCGTCTCCATCGCGTTCCTCCTCGCCTTCGCGGTAAAGGTGCCCATGTGGCCGGTGCATACCTGGCTCCCCGATGCCCACGTCGAGGCGCCGACCGGGGGCTCGGTCATCCTGGCGGCCATCATGCTGAAGCTGGGAGGCTACGGGTTCCTGCGCTTCAGCCTGCCCATCACCCCCGACGCGAGCAGCGAGCTCGCCTGGCTGATGATCGCGCTCTCGCTGGTCGCGGTCGTCTACATCGGCTTCGTGGCGATCGTGCAACCCGACATGAAGAAGCTCATCGCCTACTCTTCGGTCGCCCACATGGGCTTCGCGACACTCGGCTTCTTCCTCGTGTTCCGGCTCCTCGACGCCGGCGACGTGCAGGGCGCGATGCTGGGAATCCAGGGGGGCATGGTGCAGATGATCTCCCATGGCTTCATCTCCGGCGCGCTGTTCCTGTGCGTGGGCGTCATGTACGAGCGCCTGCACAGCCGCCGGATCGAGGACTACGGGGGAGTGGTGAACACCATGCCCGTGTTCGCCGCCTTCATGATGCTCTTCGCGCTGGCCAACTCCGGTCTGCCGGGCACCTCCGGTTTCGTGGGGGAGTTCCTCGTCATCCTGAGCAGCTTCAAGGCGAACTTCTGGATCGCTTTCCTCGCGGCGACCACCCTGGTCCTGGGCGCGGCCTACTCGTTGTGGATGTACAAGCGCGTGATCTACGGTCCGGTGGCGAACGAGGGGGTCGCGTCCCTGCGCGACATCAACCGGCGGGAGCTCGTCATCCTGGGCGCGCTCGCCCTCGCGGTGCTCCTGTTCGGCATCTGGCCCGCCCCGCTGCTCGAAGTGATGGAAGCCACGATCCACAACCTGGTGGACCACGTCGCCCGGACGAAGCTCGGCCCAAACCTCTAGCAGGGCGAAGCATGCCGTTTGCGACCCCCGACTTCCTTCCCGCCGCGCCGGAGATCCTGCTCGCGGGCATGGCCTGCCTGGTGCTCATGGTCGATCTCTACCTCGGCCGGCGACACCCGACCCTGGTCTTCATGCTCGCACAGGCGTCCCTGGTGGTCTGCGCGCTGACCTGCATCGCGCTCTACCCGCAGGAAGCGGTCACGACCTTCAACGGCACCTTCAAGAGCGACGGCATGAGCGCGGTGCTCAAGGTCTTCGTGATCCTGGTCACCTATTTCGTGCTCTTCTATTCGAAGCTCTATCTTCAGGTGCGGGACCTTCTCAAGGGCGAGTACTTCGTGCTCGTGCTGTTCGCAGTCCTCGGCATGATGATCCTGGTCTCCGCCGCCAGCCTGTTGACCGTGTATCTCGGGCTCGAGCTGATGTCGCTGTGCCTGTACGCTCTGGTGGCCCTGAACCGGGACTCGGCGCCGGCCTCCGAGGCGGCCATGAAGTACTTCGTGCTCGGCGCGCTCGCCTCGGGCACCCTGCTCTACGGCATGTCGCTGCTCTACGGGGTGACGGGAACGCTCGAGCTCGATCGCATCGGGGAGTACCAGGCGAGCGGAGGCGGGATCGACATCATCCTGGTGCTCGGCCTGGTGTTCATCGTGGTGGGCGTCGCGTTCAAGCTCGGGGCGGCGCCCTTTCACATGTGGGTGCCGGACGTATACGAGGGCGCTCCCACTTCGGTGACCCTCTTCGTCGGCACCGCCCCGAAGATCGCCGCCTTCGGCATGTTGATGCGCCTGCTCGTGGACGGGATGTCCGGAGTACAGGGCGACTGGATCGACATGTTGACGATCCTCGCGGTCCTCTCGATGGGGGTCGGCAACATCATCGCCATCTCCCAGTCGAACCTGAAGCGCATGCTGGCGTACTCGACCATCGCCCACATGGGCTTCCTCCTGCTCGGCGTCATCGCGGGCACGCGGGCCGGCTACGCGGCTTCGATGTTCTACATCATCGTGTACGCACTGATGGGTCTGGGGGCCTTCGGCATGATCATCGTGCTGGGGGGCAAGGGGTTCGAGGCGGACCGACTGGACGACTTCCGCGGGCTCAACGAGCGCAGCCCCTGGCTCGCTTTTCTCGTGCTGGTGCTCATGCTCTCGATGGCGGGGGTGCCGCCCTTCGTCGGATTCTGGGCCAAGTGGTCGGTGCTGCGCGAAGTGATCGCGGCGGATCAGGTGTGGCTCGCCACGGTCGCGGTGGTGTTTGCCGTCATCGGCCTGTTCTACTACCTGCGCGTGGTGCGCCTGGTGTACTTCGAGAAGCCCGCGGACGCCGCCCCGCTCGTCTGCGGCATCGATGTGAAAGTCATGATCAGCACCAACGCGCTGACCATCCTCGCCCTCGGGGTGTATCCGGGCGCCCTGCTCGCCCTGTGCGTCTCCGCGCTCGGCGCCGCCTGAGGCGGCGCTCCGCACGACCCCGCCCGCCCACCGGGATCACATCGGGCTCGCCCCGCGCGCATCTCGTGCGCCGCGGCGGGAGCAGCCGACGCGTTCGCCGACCCTGACCGTGCGCCCGGGAGCAAGATCCGGCATCCACTCGATTCCGAGCTCGGGGCCGAAGAGCGCGACGACGGTCGAACCCATGTTGAAGCGGCCCATCTCGGCCGCCTTCTCGAAGGAGAGGGGAGGGGAGCGGGACCGGTAGTCGCGAACCTCGAGCCTGCGTCCGGGCGCGGGCGCCGTCGGATCCCGCCACACCGCCTCGATCCCTCCCACGAAGAGCGCCCCCACCATGACGACGGCGAGCGGACCTCGCGGGTGGTCGAAGACGAAAGCCACCCTCTCGTTGCGGGTGAAGAGGTGGGGAATGGAGAGGGTGGCCTCCCGCCCGACGCTGAAGAGGCGGCCGGGCACGTGCACCGTCTCGCGCAGAGTGCCGGCAAGGGGCATGTGCACCCGGTGGTAGTCGCCGGGCGCGAGGTAGATGGTGATGAAGCTGCCCCCTTCGAACCCGGCGCTCAGAGCGCGGTCTCCGCCCAGCAGGCGGCGGAGCGAGTAGTCGAGACCCTTCGCCTGAAGCAGGACGTCGCCGCGCACCCGTCCGAGCTGGCCCACCCGCCCGTCCGCGGGCGAGACGATGGCGTCTTCCGCCGGGTCGAAGGGCCGGGTTCCGGGGCGAAGCGCGCGGGTGAAGAAGCTGTTGAAGTCCGGGTACCGGGCGGGGTCTTCGAGCATCGCTTCCGACATGTCCACCCCGTAGCGGCGGATGAACCAGCCGATCTGCCAGTCCTTCCACGCACGGAAGCGCACCCGGGTGGCCCGGTACATCATCGCGGCGAGCAGGCGCTGCGGGTAGACGAACTGGAGGAGAACCCTGGCCCGCATATCTCACCGGCCTCCTGTTGCGGACGCCGACACCAAAGCGCTGAGCGGACGGAATCGGACGAAGGAGGCCGTTCTGCTGATCGGGAGCTCCGTCTGATTCACTGGCCGCTTCTCGACGACGCGGAGGGGAGTGGAATCATGAGACGGACACTCGGCACGAAGCACAGGGCACGGCGCAGCACCCCTGCGGACCGCGAGCCCTTGCACGTCTCTCGGTCCGTGCACCACCCACCGCGGCGTCTCGACGCCCTCGCTACGAAGCGCGGGGAGACATGCGGGCTGACACGGCCCCTCCGCGCTACGCGTCCCTCCCCCCAGCGGGCGGCATGTGCTCCCGCTCATCTCCACCGCGCCGGTCGCGCGCCCCGTGCCGGGGCAGGCGCGGGGGAATGCGCAGCGGGCGACGGCGCGCGAGGCCTGAGCGCAGGTCCCGTTCCCGCATGCACTCCAGAGTGCAGTGGTGGAGCCGAGGAGGATCGAACTCCCGACCTTCGCATTGCGAACGCGACGCTCTCCCGGCTGAGCTACGGCCCCGGTGGATCAGTGGATCACCGGCCATGTTAGCGCGCTTCGGTCCAGGGCGCCATCCCGCTCCCGCGGCGGATCAGGAGACGACGACGCGCCTGTCCGCACCACACCTCTACGAGGTGCTCACCCGCGGAGAGGAGTATGTCGAATGAAGCATGGCCCGGCCGGGGATCGAAGGGCGCGCGCCCACCTCGCCATCTGCAACCGAAAGCCCGACACTTCAGCCCGGTCCTGTTGCCCGCGAACGAGCCGCTCGTCGTCTGAAACACTTCACCCCGAATGCCATGAGTTGTCAGGTGTTCCCGCCAGGTACCCGGGAAAATGCTCCGCGTGGGCGGAGCTCGTGAACATCAGCCCGAGTAAGACTCGAGCTGACAGTCGAAAGTCAGAATTCTGACCCTTCCTCCTCTCCGTTGAAGCTCGTTCGCGAGATCGATGATCGAAATATCGGCGAAGGAGTAGTTGGGACCTGACCCTTCCAGAAAACGATCGGCCAGATGAATGACATCTTGCGACCGGAGCAGGATGCCGTGAGCGACCGGGACGATCGTCCATGGACTCTCGCGTTCGATGGAGCCCGTGATGTCCTTGCGAAGCCTTTCGCTGAGACTGCGGCGGCGACCACCGGCGCGAACACGGGTAATGTGGTTCGCGACCTCGAACAGCACGGGTACGGTTACGAACAGCTCGTATCCGGTGGCGGCGATTTCGGCGATCTCAGCCCGGACATCGTCGGTTCGCGATTCGTCGTAGTGACCCGGTACCCGATATACTTCGAGCAGCCACGACGTATCGAGAATCGCTGCGCCGATCAACACAGCGACATGAGCCAGTCGCGTACTTCTCTGGCGCGCTTGTCGGTGAAATCCGTTGCGAGACGTTTCTCGAGGCCGCCGCGAGTCACGAAGTCTCCCAGACCGCCGCGCAGCGCCAGCGTGCCGGCGATGTCCATGTCGCCGAGCCGGGTCACCCGCGATCCGCCCTCGGACTCGTCCCGGTGACAGATGAGGACGCTCTCCACTTGCGACTCGTCCAGGGCATCCATGAACGCCGGATTGTGGGTGGTTACGAGAACGTTCAACCTGCGCCGGGTCGCGGCTTCGACGAAGGCCCGTACCAGCAGCCTGGCGCGGCTCGGATGCAGGCCGTTGTCGAACTCCTCGATGACGATGCGTGAAGACTCGGGAACGGTCTCGAGGGCGCTGACGATGGCGAGCATCCGCAAGGTGCCGTCGGAAAGGAGTCGTGCGTCGACCAATCGCCCGCCGTGTGCCCCGTTACCCTCTCCGGGGACGAGCCCCGCCATCACGTCGCCAAGGGAGGTTTCGGCAAATCCGATCCCCGCGAAGGGCTCCTCCGGGATCTGTCGGATGAGCTCCGTTATGCGCCGCAACGTGGCCCGCTGTTCCTCTCCTTCATCGTTCCACCCTTCGCTCAGCGCGAACAGGACCGCCGAAAGATTGGCTCCGCCACGCAGGAGCTGCGGGTTGGACTCGACGCGTGCGTACTCGCGCATCGCCTTCGGCTGCGGGTCGAAGACATGGGCGTTGCGCAGATAGCCCCTTACTCCTCTTACCGCTCTGGTTGCCGCACGCAGCCTGGGGGTGTTCGCCTGACTGCTTCCGACGATTTCTTCGTAACGCGAGAGAACGGAACGAGACGGCGATACTTGACTGGATGGATTCTTTCCGCGTGAGAAGTTGTCGTATCTGACCGTCAGCAGATCTCTTCCGGAGCTGGTCGCATCGAAGAAGACGCGCCTTCCGACTTCCAGTCTCTCCGCGGACAACTGAACGGCGTTTCTTCCGTGAGCGGCGATCTCGATGACATAGTCGACGCCTTGCTTCCTTCCGTCGAAATCAATCGAGGCTTCATTGAAACGCAGTCCGAATGTTCTTTTGCCGAAACGAAAGCACGAGCGCACTCCGCCTCGTATTTCAAACGCTCCCCCCCGGTCGACATCGGTGATCTCGTTGAGCGGTGTACCGCGGGCAAGGGCGGCGAGAAGCTCGACGCCTTCGATCAGATTGGTCTTGCCCGATCCGTTCCTGCCGAGCAGAACGGTCAACGGCTCGAACAGGTTGATCTCCGCGCAGGCGAAGTTCTTGAAGTCGGTCAGACGGTGCACGGCGGTTCCCGCGTGTCAGGCGACTGCCTCGTGGCCTTGCCCGTGATTGTATCGCTGGTGGCCTTCCGTGGCTTCAAGGCGAACCGCGGTGCGCTGTCTGCGGAGGGGAGGCTGCCCCCGGTGCTGGCCATCGTGTTCTACAACGGCGAGCGGCGCTGGAACGCGGCGCGGGAGGTGCGGGACCTGATTGCCCCGGTGGGGGGCGGCGCGTTGCTGGAGCATCAGCCGTCGCAGCGTCACCTCGTGGTTGACGCGGGGAGCTGCGGGACAGACGATGTGCCGGAGCGCAACTTGGCCTCGGCGGTGGTGCGGCTGGAGACGAGCCGGAGCCATGGGGAGGTGGCGCAGGTACTGAGGGCGCTGGAAAGGTGGCTGGACTCGCCGGAGAACGAGAGCCTGAGGCGGGGGCTGGGGGCGTGGGTGCGCGGTGTGGTGCTCCGAGGCGGATGCGGGAAGCGGAAGTGGGAGAGGCGCAGGCGTCACTGACACGAACGTTGATGGAGGCCGGTGGCACGGATACCATCGACCCGTAGCTCCGAGCGTATCGGCCATGCACGATCCTCTTCCTCTGCTCTCGCCCACCGATTTTCCCGCCATCCACCGGGGGGCGCTCGATACCGTCCAGGTCAATGTCGGCTACCGTTGCAACCTGAGCTGCATCCACTGCCACGTGGCGGCGGGGCCCAGGCGCAGCGAGGAGATGGACGCCGAGACGGCGGCCGTGGTCATGCGCTACTTCGAGGCGTCGCCGGCACGGACCCTCGACATCACCGGCGGCGCACCGGAGATGAACCCCCACTTCCGCCCCATGGTGAGCGCGGCGCGGGAGCTGGGGCGGGAGGTCATCGACCGCTGCAATCTCACCATCCTGGAAGAGCCCGGATACGAGGATCTGGCGGAATTCCTCGCGTCGCATCGGGTGCGGGTGGTCGCCTCGCTGCCCTGCTACGAGGAAGACAACGTCGCCCGTCAGCGCGGAGACGGGGTGTTCGATGCGAGCATCCGCGGCATCCGCCGCCTGAACGCGCTCGGGTACGGCGCCGACGACGGCGAGCTCCGCCTCGATCTCGTGTTCAATCCCCAGGGGGCGATTCTGCCCCCCAGCCAGCGCGAGCTGGAAGCGAAGTACAAGGAAGTGCTCGGAGGACGCTACGGAATTCGCTTCGGCACGCTCCTCACCCTCGCGAACATGCCGATCGGCCGCTTCGGGAGCGTGTTGATCTCCAGGAAGGAGTTCCACGACTACGTCGACGTGCTCAGGGCCGCCCACCAGGCCTCCAACCTCGAATCGGTGATGTGCCGGACTCTGATCAGCATCGACTGGCAGGGATTCGTCTACGACTGCGACTTCAATCAGATGCTGGGGCTGCCGATGCGCGCGAACGGGAGGGGCAGGACCCATGTCTCCGATCTGCTCGGCGTGGACCTGTCCGGGCGCCCGATCGCCGTTCGCAGCCACTGCTACGGCTGCACCGCGGGCCAGGGCAGCAGTTGCGGTGGTGCGCTCACCTGAGACCTGAATCGCCTCGGGGCCGCGCCGCGCTCCGGCTCTCCGTCATCGTACCCGTCCTGAATGACGCCGCGGCTCTGCAGGAGCGGCGAGACGAGTGGCGGGCGCTCGGCCGCGCGGTCCACGAGCTGATCATCGTCGACGGGGGCAGTCGCGACGGCAGCCCCGAGGTCGCTCGCGCGTTCGCCCCCACCTTTTGTTCGACCGGGGCCGGGCGGGCGAGGCAGATGAACGAGGGCGCCCGGCGCGCGAGCGGGGACGTGCTGCTCTTTCTCCACGCGGATACCCGTCTGCCGGAAGGGGCGCCGGAGCGGATAACGCAGGCCCTCACCGGGGGGGTGGGGGTCTGGGGCCGCTTCGACGTGCGCTTGTCGGGCGATCACTGGTCTTGCCGGGTGGTGGAGGCGACGATGAACTGGCGTTCGCGTCTGACCGGCATCGCGACCGGGGACCAGGCGATCTTCGTGCGCCGGCGCGCGTTCGAGCGGGCAGGGGGGTTCCCTCCGATTCCCCTGATGGAAGACATCGCGCTCAGCCGAATCCTGCGCCGCGTGCGAAGGCCCCTGTGCCTGCGCGAGCGCGTCGTGACCTCCAGCCGCCGGTGGGAGCGCGAGGGCGTGCTCAGGACCATCTTCCTGATGTGGTATCTGCGCCTCGCCTATGCGCTGGGCGCGGACCCGGCCCGCCTCCACCGCATCTACTACCGAAAGTGAGGGCCGCGTACTTGCCCCGCCTTCGCGCTCTCCCGCCCATCTCCGTCAACCTTTTCGCGCGCGCGCCGGCGCCCGGTCGGGTGAAGACCCGACTGATTCCGGCCCTGGGGGCGGAGGGCGCGGCGGCCCTGGCCCGGCGCATGACCCGTGTGACCCTGAGCCGGGCGGTGGAGGCAGGGGTGGGGCCGGTGACGCTGTGGTGTACCCCGGAGCCCGACGACTTCCTGCGTGCCCTGGCCGGGGAGCTCCGGGTCGGGCTTCGGTCCCAGCGCGGGACGGACCTCGGCGAGCGCATGCATCACGCGTTGCGCTCTGCGCTCACGGAGCACCCGGGCGCCCTGCTCATCGGCACGGACTGCCCCTGCGTGTCGGCGGAAGACTTGCAGAGCGCGCGCAGCCTGCTCTTCGCACGCGACACCCGAGTGGTGCTCGGACCCGCCCGCGACGGGGGCTACTACCTGCTCGCCGCCCGCGCAATCGACGACTCTCTCTTTGCGGGCATCCCCTGGGGCGGCGACGAGGTGCTCGATCGGACCCGCGGGCGCCTGCGTGCGATCGGCTGGCGCTGGAGCGAGCTCGGTCTCAGGAACGACATCGACCGCCCCCGGGATCTCGTCCACGTGCCGCACCTCCTCGGGTCTCTGTCCAGACCGCACTGCGAAACCCGGACGGATGAGGGTCTTCCTCCCGGTTCGGGGTGGGAGACCGGGGACGAGGGGTACGATAGTTCGTGAAAAAGAATTTACAGACAATAATATAAACATGCTTTATCAACTAGTTTCTTGCTTTCGGGGCCGCTCGGAGCTATGCTTTGCCGAAGTCGCCCTTCGGAGATTCGATGGCACGAGCGCGTACCGGAGGGGCACGCGGCCGGAGCGGACCCCGCAAACCTCCGCCGCGACGTTCCCGCCGGCGCGGGGCACGCAAGCGGCGCCCGGCCCGCTTGCGTTCGCTCGCCTTGCGGGCAACGGCAATGCTCGCGATCCTCGGCTTCGCCTGGGTCGCCTGGCTCGATCTGGACATGCGGGCCACGTTCGAGGGCAAACGATGGTCGCTGCCCGCCCGGATCTACGCCCGCCCCCTCGAGCTCTATGCCGGGGCCAGTCTCGACCCTGCGGACTTCGAGCGGGAGCTCGCCCTGGCGGGATATCACTCCACTTCGCAGCCCCGCCGACCCGGCAGCTACCGCCGCGACGGTGCACGCTTCCGGATCCTCGCCCGGGAGTTCCCCTTCTGGGACGGAAGAGAACCCGAGCGCACCCTCGAGCTGCGATTCGAGGGCGATCGGCTCGCCTCCCTCACCGACGGAAGCCGGCCGATCGCCCTGACGAGGCTCGACCCGGCGGAGATCGCGCAGATCTACCCCGCACACCGCGAGGACCGCATCCTGGTCTCGCTCGAAGAGGTGCCTCCGCTGCTCGTGAAGGGCCTGCTCGCGGTCGAAGATCGGGACTTCCTCTCCCACCACGGGATATCGCCGCGGGGGATTGCGCGGGCGGCGATCGCCAATCTGCGGGCCGGCGGCACCGTCCAGGGGGGCAGCACGCTGACCCAGCAGTTGGCGAAGAACTTCTTCCTCACCCCGCGGCGCAGTCTCTGGCGCAAATCCAACGAGGCACTGCTCGCTCTGCTGCTCGAGGTGCGCTACGGCAAGGCGGAGATCCTGGAGGCATACCTCAACGAGGTGTTTCTCGGGCAGCGGGGCCGGCGGGCCATTCACGGATTCGGTCTCGCCGCCTGGTACTACTATCGCCGTCCCCTGAAGGAGCTCCGAAGCGAGGAGCTGGCTCTCCTCATCGGGCTCGTGAAGGGGCCCTCGTACTACAACCCGCACCGCCATCCCGAGCGCGCCCGCGCGCGGCGGAACACGGTCCTTGCCGTGATGACGGAGCAGGGCGTGCTGTCCGCGGCGGAAGGCAAGGCGGCCCGCGGGCGCCCCCTGGGAGTCGGCTCCGCTCGCGGAATGTCCCGTTCCTCCTACCCGGCATTCGTCGATCTCGTCCGCCGGCAACTGCGGCGCGACTACGATGCGGAGAGCCTTCGCAGCGAGGGCCTGCGCATCTTCACCACCCTCGATCCGAGGGTGCAGGCGTCGGCCGAACGGGTGCTGTCCGCGCAGGTCTCGAAGCTGGAGGGGGGCAGGGGCGCGCGCGGGACACGCCTTCAGGGCGCGCTCGCGGTCACCGCGACCGGCACCGGGGAGGTTCTGGCGGTGGTCGGGAGCCGGAACCCGAACGACTTCGGGTTCAATCGCGCGCTGGATGCGGTACGCCCGATCGGATCGCTGGCAAAGCCCGCGGTCTACTTGGCCGCGCTCTCGCATCCCGACCGCTATACTCTGGCGAGCAGGGTGTCGGACGCACCGGTGCGCATCGAGGGAGGGTCGGAGCCCGACTGGGCGCCGCGAAACTACGATGGCCTATCGCACGGCAGGGTGCCGCTCTATGAGGCGCTCGCCCGGTCCTACAACCAGGCGACGGTGCGAGTCGGTCTCGACGTCGGTGTCGACGAGGTTGCCGACTACCTGCGCCGGCTCGGAGTGGAGCGGCGTATCGACGCCTATCCGGCAATGATGCTGGGGGCCCTGGACCTCTCTCCCCTGGAGGTGGCGCAGATGTACCATACCCTGGCGTCGGGCGGCTTTCGGGTCCCGCTCCGGTCGATCCGGGAAGTAGCGGACGCGAAGGGGCGGGTCCTCTCGCGCTACGGCGTCGCGGTAGCCCGCGGGGTGGAGCCGGAACTCAACTTCCTGATGGTGAATGCGCTCGAGGCGGTGATGCGGGAGGGTACCGGTCGGGCCGCTTCCCGCCGCCTGCCCGCGGAGCTCGTCAGCGCGGGAAAGACCGGAACCACCGACGACCTCCGGGACAGTTGGTTCGCCGGCTTCGCCGGCGACCGTCTCGCGGTGGTGTGGCTGGGGCACGACGACAATACTCCGGCCGGGCTCACCGGAGCATCGGGTGCGCTCTCGGTGTGGACCGAGCTCATGCGCCGTCTGGACCCGGTACCGCTCGAGCTCTCTCCGCCCCCGGGCATCGAATGGCACTGGGTCGACCTGCGGTCCGGACATCGGACCTCCCCGGGGTGTCCCGACGCGAGGAAGCTTCCTTTCGTCGCCGGCTCCGAACCCGCGTCCGGCGGGTGTTCGGCGAGGTCCGCCTCCATCCGCCAGGTTGCGAGCTGAGGGGAGTCGAATGGTTTCGAGACCCGCTTCGGGTCACGAAAGGGGAACGTCCCTTCGATGGGTCGGGAGGCGATGCCGGCCGCGGGTCTGGTCCGTGCGCGCCGGTGTTGCCGCCGTCGCGCTGTCGCTCAGCGCCTGCGCCGGCCGCCTCGCGGCTCCCGTCGACAGCCGCGGCGACGAGGCGGTCACGACGGAGTCGGTGGCCGCCACGCCGGCCTTCGCCCCGAGTGCCGCAACCGCCGTGCCCGCCGTGCCGGAGAGCTCCGTGGCGCCGGAGCGCGCGCTGCCTCCGGAACCGGTGTCGGCGGAAGCAGCGGCGGAACCGAGTGAAGCCACGGCCACTCGGGTGGCGGCGCTCAACCCGGCGATAATCGACCTGCTCAACGCCGCCAACCGGCACAGCACGGCGGGGCGCTACGATGGCGCGGTCGCCGCCCTGGAACGCGCCCTCAAGATCGAGCCGGGCGATCCCGGCCTGTGGCATCGCCTGGCCTACACCCGGCTCGAGCAGGGTATGGCCGATCTCGCGGAGGCGCTCGCCGCGAAGTCGAACAGCCTCGCAGCCGGCGACCCGATTCTGCAGGCACAGAACTGGCGGCTCATCGCCAAGGCCCGCCAGCGGCTCGGCGATGCGAGCGGGGCGGACGACGCGCTCGCGCGCGCCGCCCGCCTGCAGAACTGAGACCGCTGGCCTTCCGTTCCGCGGCGTCGGTCCCGCCGGTGCGACCGAAGCGCCGAGTCGAAGGCCAGGGCTCTTCAAAAGTCGGCTTGACGGCTTCAGACTCCGAGCTTCGGGATTGG
>CAYFYD010000050.1:0-14258 GCA_964347195.1 uncultured Ectothiorhodospiraceae bacterium | reverse complement strand
AATCCCGAAGCTCGGAGTCTGAAGCCGTCAAGCCGACTTTTGAAGAGCCCTGTCCTTGCAACTCGATCCGGGGCAGATCGGAGGCAGATCGACGGTCGTGCCGGTCCTGCCGCGGAACCCGACGAGCAAAATGAGAATTGCTGAACCCTTCGATGCGCTGTTGCTCTTCTGACACGCGCGAGTTCGAGGCAACCCCGCAAGAGGGCGCTCGGGGCCCCGCTTCCTGCTATGGTGTCCGCACCCGACGACCGGACGGTGGTGTTTCCCGGGCGATCGCCTGCGCACCGCGCAAGTCGGCTGGGCGCGGCGCCAGGGACGGACCCCGAGGGTCGCCCCGCGAAAGGTGACCTCGACTTTCGGGGCTCGTGATGCCGGAATCAGGGGGTTCGTGATGCCGGAATCAGGCGATGGATTCCCGCCCCCGCTTTCGCTGGGGGAGGCTTTGCGCGGGAATGACATCATCCATGCAAGACGCGTCACTCCCACGGCAGCGCCACCCCTCCATAGTCGTCATTCCCGCGCCACCTCTCGTCATTCCCGCGCCACCTCTCGTCATTCCCGCGGAAGCGGGAATCCATTCCGGTCAACGAATCCCGAAACGCGAGCACCATGTCGAAGTGGTGCGAGGGAGTACGCTCGTTCACCGAGAGGGGATCGGCGTCCGCGGCAGGAGGCAGGGAAGCAATGCGGACACGGGCGGCCGCGGAAGCGGCCGGACAAGCGCCGTGAAGCTCCTCGCGGTCGGTGACATGCACCTCGGCCGCACGCCGTCGCGACTGCCGCCGGAGCTCCCCGTGCGGGACTTCGGCCCTGCCGAAGCCTGGCGCCGCGCGGTGGAGGCGGCGATCGGATCGGGCGTGACGGCGGTGCTGCTCGCCGGGGACGTGGTGGACCGGGACGAGGACTTCTTCGAGGCGTATCGGGAGCTGGAGAGCGGAGTGCGCAGGCTCACCGAGGCGGGCATCGCGGTGGTCGGTGTCGCGGGCAACCACGATGTCGCGGTGCTGCCGCGCCTCGCCCGGCACATCGCGGAGTTCCGTCTTCTGGGAGCGGGAGGGGAGTGGGAGTCCTGCCGGATCGCTGAAGGCCGCGAAGCGCTCACGTTGTGGGGCTGGTCCTTCCCGCGCGCCCGCGTCTCCGTCAGCCCCCTCGAGGGCGTGTCCTTCGACCGGCCGCCCGGCATCAACCTCGGCCTGCTGCACTGCGACCGCGATGCCGGCCCGGGCTCGCCCTACGCGCCGGTCGGCCGATGGGAGCTCGAGCGGGCCGGCCTCGACGGCTGGCTGCTCGGCCACATCCACCGGCCGGACGCCCTGAGCGCGGGGTCGCCGAGCGGCTATCTCGGAAGCCTGACCGGTCTGGACCGCGGCGAGCCCGGCCCCCGCGGCCCCTGGATGATCCGCGTCGTCGAGGGACGGATCGCCGAGGTCTCGCATCTCCCGCTCGCACCGCTGCGCTGGGAGGCGCTCGAAGTCGGTCTCGGGGGCATCGGCGATCCCGCGGAGGCGAGGGAGCGGCTGCTCGCGGCGATGCGCGCACTGGACGGGAGCCTCGCGTCGTCGCCCGTCGCGCCCCGCGCGGTGGGCCTCTCCGTCACCTTCACCGGGCGCACCGCTCTCGGGAGCGCCGCGGCCGAAGCGATCCAGGAGGAAGACCGGAGCGCCATCCACGAAGGGACGGTGGGGACACGCTACTTCATCCATCGGATCGAGACGGGCACCCGGCCCGAAGTCGATCTCGAGGAGCTGGCCCGGCGGCGGGACCCGGTGGGGCTGCTCGCCGAGCGGCTGCTCCGGCTCGAGCGCCCGGAGGGAGACCCGGAGCGCGAACGTCTGGTGGAGATGGTCCGCCGGCGCTTGGCGGAGCAGTCCAGGAAGCAGGGGTGGCTCGGATTGGAGGCCGGCGCCGGTGGGCCCGACCTGGCGCCATGGTTGCGGCGGGCGGGCTTCCTCGCCCTCGACCGGCTGCTCGAGCAGGGATCGAATCCCCCGGACCCCCGCTGATGCATCTTCGGAGGCTCGCGATTCACACCCTGCCCGGCATCGAGCCCGGATACGTCTTCGAGCCGCCCGGTTCCGGTGTCAACCTCGTCACCGGCCCCAACGCCATCGGAAAGAGCAGCCTGGTCCGTGCCCTCGGGTATCTCCTGGCGAGCGAGCGAGGCGATCCGCCCGCGCTGTCCCTGGAGGCGGAGTTCGAGAGCGGGGACACCCACTGGCAGGTGCAGCGCAACGGGAGCCAGATCGCCTGGCGCCGCAACGGCGAGGTGGCACCACGGCCGGCGCTTCCCGCCGCGGACCAGGTCGGACGCTACCGTCTCTCCATCGAGAACCTGCTCGATGACGACGATGCGCGCGACCGGGAGCTCGCCGCGCGCCTGCGGCGCGAGCTGCACGGCAACTTCGATCTCGGTGCTCTGCGTCCGGAGGTGGGGCGGCAATTCGCCCGGCGCGAGGCGAAGGCGCTGGACGACGCCCGCCGGGCACGCCGGGGGGTGGAGAGGGACTATGCCGCCCTGGGGCGCCACGAAGCGGAGCTGCCCGGTCTCGATCGGCAGATAGGGGAGGCCCGCGCCGCCGAGGAGCGCTGCGTGCACTTGAAGCGGGCGCTGGAGCTGGCCGACGCCGTCGATGCCCGCCGGCGCTGCGAGGCAGCGCTCAGGTCTTTTCCCCCCGCAATGGACTGCCTGCGGGGCGACGAGCTCGAGCAGCTCGAGCACGCGGAGCAGCGGCGCACGGCTCTCGGCGACGAGCTGCGAGAGGGACGGCGCGCCCGCGCGGAGGCCGAAGCCGCGCTCGAAGGCACCGGGCTCGCGCAGGCGCCCCCCACGGCCGAGGCGATGCAGGCGGTGGCCGCGAAGCTGCGCACCCTCGGTGAGCTTCGTGCGGAGCGTCGCAAGGCCCGGGAACACCTCGAGCGGGCGCGGGCCGAGATGCAGGACGCGCTCGCCTCGTTCAACGAGGACGGTGTGCCACCGCGCCTCGACGCGGAGGTCTTCCGCCGCGTGGAAGAGGTCGCGCCACGCCTCATCGCGGCCCGGACCCGGCTGGGAGAGCTGCGGGAGCAGCTCTCGCTCGCCGGGCAGGCTCCCGAGGAATCGGAGCTGGAGCGGCAGCGAGAGGGCGTCGAAGCGCTGCGGGCGTGGCTGGCGGCGGACGCGGTCGAGGCGATGCGGGGGCGCGGCACGGGGAGGTGGCGCCTCATCGCGGCCGGGACGACCCTGGCGGCGTCGGCGCTGGCGGCGGTGGCCGCTCTCCTGGAAGGTGCTGTCTTCGCGTTGACCGGTGCGCTGGTGGCGCTCATTGCGTCCGTCTTCGCGGTGTATCTGCAACGCGGGCCGCGCACCGTGCTCCTGTCGCCGAAGGACCAGGCCGCACGCCGCTTCCGGGGAACGGGGATCGAGCCCCCCGCGCGATGGGAAGAAGGGTCCATTCGCAGATACCTGCGGGAGCAGGTCGAGGCGCGCTTCAACGAGCTCTGCCTGCTTCGGCAGCGGGCAGCGGGCCGGGACCGGATCGCGCTCCGGATCGAGGAGACGGAGAGCGGGATCGAGGAGCTGGAGCAAGAGAGGGCCGCGCTCGCGGCGGAGTGCGCGTTCGACCCCCGCCTGCCGGCGGCCGAGTTCCATCGCTTCGTGCACTTGTGCTCCCGATGGGACGACGCGCGCCGGCGGCACGTCGAGCAGAAGGCCGCGCTCGAGTGGTTCGACGGCGAGAGCGCGCGCAGCGCGGAACGGGTGAGAGACGCGCTCCGCTTGCGGCGGGCGGGCGACGAAGCGGAACCCGAGGATGCGCCGGAGCCCCCCGATCTGGATGTGCTGCAAAGCGCCTTCGACGCCTTGCAGGAGCGGATCAGGGCGGCGGACGATGCCCGAGGCGAGATCAGGAACTGCGATACCGCCATGGACGCGCTGAACCAGCGTGTCGTGGACCTCGACCGCGACGTCGAACGTCTCTTCGACCGGGCCGGGCTCGCGTCCGGCGATCGGGCGGCGCTCGAGCGCCGCAGCGAACGACGCCCCCGAGGGCGGGCGGCGCGCGCGGCGCGGGACGCGGCGCGGCCGGGGGAAGGGGTGCTCCGCGAGGGACTCGCGGAGCACCCTGACCTGATCACCCTCGCGCACGAGGGGCGGCGCGCGGAGCTCGAAGAGGAACACGATGCCCTGGCGCGCCGGGCGGCCGAGCACACCGCCCTCATCGAGCAGCGCATGGAGATCCGGACCCGGCTCGAAGACGCGGGGAAGGGTCTGGAGCTGGAAGGGGCCAACGCCCGGGAGAGCGCGGCGGAGCAGGCGCTCTCGGACAAGCGCGAGGAAGCGCTCCTCGCCGCGGCGACCGAGACGCTGCTCGAGGACCTCGAGCGGGAGTTCGTCGCCGAGCACGAGCCGGCCGTCCTGCGCCGGGCGCGGGAGATATTCGCGCAGGTGACCGCGCGTGCCTTCGACCTGGGGCTCCGCCCCGACGGGACCTTCTTCGCCCGCGACGCGCGCCAGGGGGCGGAGAGGGAGCTCGCGGAGCTCTCCTCGGGCACCCGCGCCCAGTTGCTGCTCGCCCTTCGTCTCGCCTGGACCGAAGCCCAGGAGCAGGGCGGCGAGTCGTTGCCTCTCTTTCTCGACGAGGCGCTCACCACGAGCGACGAAGCGCGCTTCGCGGTGATGGCCCGGAGCCTGGAGCGTGTCGCCGGGGCCGAGGGCCGGGAGCGGCAGGTGTTCTACCTCTCCGCCCGCCGGCACGAGCGCGCCCTGTGGAGGGAGGCGACCGGCACCGAGCCCGCCACCGTCGACCTCGCGGCGGTCCGTTTCCCCCGGCATGCGTCGGCACCGGAAGCGTACCGGATCGAGGCGGCGCCGCCCCTTCCCGCGCCGGGCGAGCGGAGTGCGGAGGAGTACGCCGCCCTCCTCGGGGTGCCCCGCCTGGACCCGCAGCGGCCGGAGGGGGATGTCCACCCCTTCCATATCCTTCGCGACGACCTGCCGGCGCTCCATGCGCTGATGGACGCATGGCGGATCGGGAGCCTCGGTCAGCTCGAGGCCCTGCTCGCGAGCGATGCCGCGCCCGCCGCCCTCGCCGGAGACGACCTGCGCCGCCGGCTCCGGCTGCGATGCCGCGCCCTTCGGGTCTGGGTCGCGCTGTGGCGCCAGGGCCGGGGCCGGCCCGTGGACCGCGGGGTCCTGGAGCAGAGCGGCGCGGTATCGGCGGTGTTCATCGATCGCGCCGCCGCTCTCGCCGAAGGGCTGCAAGGCGATGGCGAAGCGCTGGTGCATGCACTGCACGCGGGAGCGCTCGAGCTCTTCCGCACCAGCAAGGCGAACGATCTCCGGCATTGGCTGAGCGACGAGGGCTACATCGACCCCCGACGCCGGTTGGACGGCGACGAGCGCCGGCGCCTCACCCTCCAGCAGGCCGCCCCGGAGACCCCGGACGACGCCGGAGACCTGCACCGCGTGCTGGACTGGCTGGAAGGGGCAGTCGGCGGCGGCGGCGATTCGGCTCGCCTCGGCGACACGAGCCCGCCCCCGGCGGCCGAAGTCCCCTGAGCCGGGCGAGTCGCGGCGCCGAGCCCGATCGACGTTCCGCCGGATTCTGGTACCTTGCGCGTCTCCATGGGCGGTCGGAGGTCGGGGCATGGCGACGGGAAGGTCCGAGCGCGGTCGGGCGACGTGAGCGCGCCCGAGCGTCCCCGCGGCGACTGGGGCGACCACCCGGTGCGCCGGGTGCCGGTCGCGTACCTGAGAGCGCTGCTGCGGCGCATCCTCGTCGCGGCCGGCTGCAACGCCGAGAACGCCGAGGCCTCGGCCGCCGGATTCGTCGAGGCGGACATGCGCGGGGTCGGCCGCCAGGGCGCGGACCATGTCGGCAACCTCCTCCAGCACCTCGAGACCGGGGTGGTCGACGGGGCCGGCCGACCCGCGGTGGCACGGGAGGGAGCGGCGTACGCGGTGGTGGACGGTGCGTGGGCGCCCGGACACGCCGGCGCGTTCCTCGCCGCCGACACCGCCATCGCCAAGGCCCGGGAAGCGGGCTGCGCGGCGGTCGCCCTGACGAAGGGCGCCGACATCTACATGATCGGCATCTACGCGGGGCGCATCGCGGAGGCGGGCCTCGCGGGGTTCGTGTTCACCGTCTCTTCCTCGCTCGTGCATCCCCACGGCGGCGTGGACCGCCGCCTCGGCACCAACCCCTTCGCCATCGGGATACCCACGGGCTCCGGCGTCCCCATCGTGCACGACATCTCGACGAGCGCGGTCTCCCACTCTACCGTTCGCCAGTCCGCCTACCTCGGACTGCCCCTGCCGGAAGGGGTCGGGGTGGACCGCGACGGCAACCCCTCCACCGACGCCGCGGCGGTGCTCGAAGGCGCGGTGGCGCCGCTCGCCGGCCACAAGGGCTTCGGGCTCGGGCTCTGCGTGGCCCTGCTCGCCGGTCCTCTGACCGGGGGTGCGGCGGGCCGGGGGCTCGACGGGTGGCACGAGGCCGGGGAGCCGGCGCACTCGCGCGGACACCTGTTCCTCGCGGTGGACCCCGCGGCCTTCGGCGAGCCGGCGGCGTTCCGCCGGGCGGTGGACGCGTACCTCGACGAGATCCGCGGCTCGCGGCGCGCGCCGGGAGTCGAGCGCATCCGGATTCCCGGCGAGCGCTCCCACGCGACGCGCCGCGACGCCGAGCGGCACGGCGTGCTCATTCTGGAGGAGAGCTGGACGCGCCTCCTCGCCCACGCCGAGCGCCTCGGCGTCGAGGTGCCGGAGTGACGGCGGGCGGGTGCGGCGCCGACGCCCGGGCGCATTCGCCGGGACTATCCGCCCTTCGCGGCGCCCGCTCCTCTCCCCGCGAGGGGACCGGCGTCCGCACCGGGAGGCCGGTGAGCAATGCGGACTCGAGCCGAACGCGGACTCAGCGCGGTCCGGTCGACTGACGCGCGCTCTTTTCCTCGGCGCCGCAGGCGTCAGCGCCCGCGCGCGACGCGCCGCATTCCGAGGTGGAAGGGCACGAGGGCGAGCACCATCAGCACCGCCGCTCCGAGGAAGGCCGCGCCCGGCAGATAGACCGGGGCGGATTCCCCGACGAAGTAGCCGAAGATCTGGGTCATCAGAAGAGGGCTGATGACCATCGTTATCCCCAGGACGCTCGCCAGGGCGCCCTGCAGCTCGCCTTGGGCACGTTCGGACACCTGGTTGGACATCACCCCGGTGAGCGCCGGAGTGATGAGGGCGCCGAAGGCGGTCAGGGGCAGGGCGGCGTAGATCATCCAGCCCTCGGTGGCGAGACCGAAGAAGACGAGTCCGCCGATGCTGATCGTGAAGCCCAGCCACACGGTGCCCGCCTCGCCCGCGCGGGGCAGAATGAAGCGGATGAGCCAGCCCTGGACCACCGCGAAGCACACGCCGACGACGGCGAGCGACAGGCCGATCTCGGCGTTGGACCAGGCGAAGGCTTCCTTGGTATAGAAGCTCCAGATCGCCGGATACACGTGGTGCCCGATCTCGTACAGGAACATGGCGACGAAGAACCACGAGAGCGCCGGCATGCGGGCGATCTGCCGGGCGGCGCCGAAGGGATGGGCACGCCGCCAATCGAAGGCGCGCCGCCGGTCCGGGGCAAGCGTCTCGGGCATCACCACCGCACCCCAGGCGAAGTTGGCAATGGCAATGGCGGCCGCGGCGAAAAAGGGCGCCCGCGTGCCCAGCTCTCCGGCGAGCCCGCCGATGAGCGGTCCGGCCACGAAACCCACCCCGAACCCGGCGCCGAGCAGGCCGAAGCTCTGGGCCCGTCGATCCGCGGGGCTGATGTCGGCGATGAAGGCGTTGGCGGTGGAGTAGGTGGCGCCGGCGATGCCCGCGAGAGCACGCCCGACGAAGAGCAGCCAGAGGGTGGGCGCGAAGCCCATGATCACGTAGTCGACCGCGAGGGCGAAGAGCGACACGAGCAGCACCGGGCGCCGGCCGAAACGGTCCGACAGGTTGCCGAGCGCAGGTCCGCTCGCGAACTGCATCAGGGCGTACACGAAGGTCAGGTAGCCGCCCACGACCGCCGCGCTGCCGATCGACAGGCCGCCGAGCTCGCCGATGAGATCGGGCATCACCGGGATGATGATCCCGATGCCCATCGCGTCGATCAGCACCGTCACGAAGACGAAGACGATCGCCCGCCGGTCCCCGGTCCCACGTCGCGCTTCCACTCTCGTCACCTGCGTTTCTCGCCTTCCTCACGAGCCCGAAGCCGCCGGGCCCGGGACCATCGCACGCGGCGGCCGGAACGCGCCATCGGTAGCTCTCCGCAGTCTCCGGCCCGAGCCCCGGCCCGAATCGCCTTTGCGCGGCTCGCATCAGCGCGTCCGCCCCGCGGACCTTGCGTTCTATCCGGCGACGCGGACCCTTCTCGCCGGTACCGTCGTCAGGGCGGCGCTTCGTGCGCGGCGCCCCCGGGGCTCGATGGGTGGAGTGCGGGTCACGGAGCTACCGCCGGCCGGTCGGCCCGCACTTCGACGCGCACGCATCGGGTCTCCCCCCTCGCCGGGACACATGCGGCGTGTCGGGCACCCGTTCAAGGGGTGTCGAGGGGCGCTCCCGCCTTTGTCCACGCGTCCACGCCGCCGTGGAGGTGGCGGGCCTCGCCGAATCCGGCGCCGCGGGCCGCCTCGACCGCCATGGCGGAACGCTCGCCGTAGGCGCAGTAGAAGACCAGGGGCCGGGCGGTGGCGGAAGAGAGCTCGTGAAGCAGCCCTCCCGCCGCGAGGTTGTCCCGGAGGTCGGGGTAGGGGGCATGCACCGAGCCGGGCAGCACGCCGTGCCTTTCCCGTTCGCTCCGATCGCGCAGGTCCACGAGGAGGATGTCGCCGCGCTCGAGGTGGGAGCACACCTGCTCGCAGTCCAGCGACCAGCCCCGCGCTGCCACGTCGGCCTGGGAGAGCCCGATCTTCAGGTTGGCGGGGACCGCGACGTCCATCATCCCGGGATTCGAGAGGCTCAGACTACTCATCAGGTCGACGTACTCGTCGACCGACCCGACCTGGAGGCGCGGGTTGTGCGCCTTCTCTTCCCCGATGCTGCTGACGGTATCGCCCTTGTAGTCGTGCGCCGGGTAGACGAGGGTGTCTTCAGGGAGCCTGAGCAGGCAGTCGAAGAGCGAGTGGTACTGGTCTCTCGCATTGCCGTTCTGGAAGTCGGTGCGCCCCGTTCCCCGGATGAGCAGCGTATCGCCGGTGAAGACGCGGTCGCCGAGCAGGAAGCTGTAGGAGTCGTCGGTATGGCCGGGGGTGTAGAGCACCTTCAGGCTGATGCCCTCCACCTCGATGCGGTCGCCGTCCGCCACCCGCATCGAGACCACGTCCACCGCGCTTCGCTCGCCCATTACCGTGATGCAGCGGCAGCGGTCCCGGAGCGCGCCGAGCCCGGTGATGTGGTCGGCGTGCACGTGGGTGTCGACCGCCTTCACCAGCTCGAGATCGAGCTCGTCCATGAGCGCGAGGTAGCGCTCGACTTTCTCCAGCACCGGGTCGATGATGAGCGCCTCGCCGCCGCGGCGGCTCGCGACGAGATAGGTATAGGTGCAGGAAACGCGGTCGAAGAGCTGACGGAAGAGCATCGGCGGTGCCCGAGCGCGATCTACGAGGGAGGCTCGGGAATGAGCTCGAACCCCTGCCTCGAGAAGTCGTCGTCGTAGGCGAAGGCGCGCCCGATTCCGCGCTCGCGCATGAGAGTGAAGCTGGACCAGTCGGTGAGGCTTATCCCTCGCTGCGATGATGCCAGAAGAGCGGGCATTGCGCGGTTCAGCAGCTCCTCTCCGACCCACACCACATGAAGCGAGGGCAGCACATCCCGGTAGAAGGTGCGCACCGCCCCGACCCCGATGCGCGCCTGCAGCAGCGAGACGGTTTCGAGAACGACGAATGAGGAGGTCACGAGACGAGCGTCCTCGTCTCGCAACGACAGACCTGCCGAGCACGCCGCCGGATGATTGCCGTCGCGTTCGACGAGCAGCGCATAGAGCGCCGAGGTGTCCACGAATACGTCATTCATTCGCAAAGGTATCGGTGAGATAATCGTCGTGGCGGGTGGACACGTCTCCGGGGTCGTCCTCCGCACGGCACGAGCCGGTGGCGGCGAGGAGGCGATCCCACGCGGTCGCTCTCTGCTCGGCGGCGAGGACATGCTCCACCCCTTCGCGGACGAGTTGCGCGAAGGACTTCGACTGGCGCGCCGCCAGCGCCTTGAGGCGCTCGTACTGCTCCGGATCGAGCTGGATCTGGGTGCGAATCATGACGGTATGTTAGCACTGCCGTGCCCACATGACGCATTTGACAAGGCATCGGCGATCGTGACGAGTCTCATGGAGGAAAGGGGGCGGGCGCTTCCGTGACCGCATCGCGCGTGACCCGGGTCCGGGAAGTCGAGCACTGCTGGATTCCGGTCTCCGGCGGCATCCGCCTGTCGGCCCGTCTGTGGCTTCCGGAGACGCCGGCCGGGGAGCCGACCCCCGCCCTGCTCGAGTACATCCCCTATCGGAAGCGGGACATGGTGCGCGTCCGCGACGAGCGCAACCACGCCTGCTTCGCGCGCCACGGATACGCCTGCGTGCGCGTCGACATGCGCGGCTCGGGGGACTCCGAGGGGCTGATGACCGACATGTACCGGCCGGAGGAGCAGGACGATGCCCTCGCGGTCATCGACTGGATCGCGGCGCAGGGGTGGTGCGACGGCTCGGTGGGCATGATGGGCACTTCGTGGGGCGGGACCGCCAGCCTGCAGGCGGCGGCCCGGCGACCGCGCGCCCTGCGGGCGATTATCGCGGTGTGCGCGACCGGCGACCGCTTCGACGACGACATCCACCACATGGGCGGATGCCTGCTCACGGACAGCGTCGAGTGGGGAGCGACGCTGCCCGCGATCCTCGCCTCGCCGCCCGACCCCGCCACGGTGGGAGGAGAGTGGCGGAGAATGTGGAGGGAGCGCCTCGAAGGCGCCGCCTTTCCGCTCGAGCACTGGATCCGGCACGAGACGCGGGACGCCTACTGGCGCTCCGGTTCCGTCAACGAGTCGCCGGGGGACATCGCCTGCCCCGCCCTGCTCGTCGGAGGATGGAGCGACCGCTACAGCAGCACGGTGATGAACCTGCTCGCCGCGAACCGGGATCGGTGCTGGGGAATCGTCGGTCCCTGGGGACATCATTATCCCGACCCGGGTCGTCCGGGGCCGGGAATCGGCTTCCAGCCGGAGGCGCTGCGCTGGTGGGACCGTTGGCTCAAGGGCGTGGAGAACGGCGCCGACGAAGAGGCGCGGCTGCGGGTCTGGATGCAGGAGCACGCGCCGCCCGGCGACCGGATCGAGCGCCGGCCGGGACGCTGGGTGAGCGAGCGGCAGTGGCCTTCTCCGAACGTGGCGGCGAGGGAGCTCCGGCTCGGCCCCGGCGGCGCCCTGCGACTCCCTCCGGGCTCGAGTGCCTCGAAGGCGCTCGTCCCCGCGCACCCCGGCGTCGGCGCGGCGTCCGGGGACACCGGCTACTTCGGGAGGGAGGGCGGACTGCCGCTCGATCAGCGAAGGGACGACGCGCGCTCCCTCGTGTTCGAGTCGGAGCCGCTCCCGGAGGAGCTCGAGATCCTGGGTTCCGCGCGCTTCCACGTTGCGCTCGAATCCGACCGGCCGGTGGCCACTCTCGCCCTCCGCGTGAACGATGTGCATCCCGACGGGGCAGTGGGCAGGGTCACCTGGACGGTGCGCAATCTGGCTCTCGACGGCCGGGGAGGTGCCGCGTGTCCCCTCGTGCCGGGGGAGGCGCGGGCCGTCTCCATCGCCTTCCCGAACACCGCCTACCGTTTCGCCCCGGGGCACCGCGTACGCCTCGCGGTCTCCTGCGCCTGTTGGCCCCTCGTCTGGCCCGCGCCGCGCCCCGCGCGCATCGCTCTGCATCTCGCCGGGGCCCGCCTCGAGCTTCCGGTTCGCAGCCCGTCGGCGGAAGAGGCGCCGGTGAAGCTCGCGGAACCCGTCGATGTGGCCGGGCCGCCGACTCGGGCCGTGGTGCCCGCCCGGGCGCTGGTGCGCCATGCCGAGAGCGAGGGCGGCGACGGTGCCCGCTCGTCGGGATGGCATCTGCCCTACCGGTGCACGCGCTTCACCGACATCGACCTCGAGTTCGGGGTGGAGACCCGCGCCGAGTACCGCGCAGTGAGCGACGATCCCGACCGCACCTCGGCCCGCTTCGAGCACCGGATGCACTTCGCACGCGACGGCTGGGCGATCGACGTCACCGGCATCGCGGAGCTCAGGTCGACTGCGGACGCCTACCATCCGAGCGGCTCGCTCGAAGTCCGCGAGAACGGTGATCCGGTCTTCGAGCGCACGTGGAGCCCCGTGATCCCCCGCACCTGCTCGTGATGCGTCGACCCGATCCGAAGCGCTGCGTCACCGCGCCCTGCATCTATAATCCCGTCGCTTCGCGGCCCGCGGGGACCGGGCTGCCGCGCGAATCCACCACGAGGAGAATTCACCCATGCTTCCAGCAACCACCACCCGCCGCCGTTTTCTCACCGCTTCGGCATCGCTCGGCGCTGCCGCTCTGGCCGGTCCGCGCTTTGCGATGAGCGCGGAAGGCAGCGTGCTCAAGCTCCGCAGCTACTCGGTGTTCCAGGTACTGGACCCGGCCTTCACGCTCTCGGCGCCCGAAGAGTGGATCGCCGGTGCGATCTTCAACAAGCTGGTCACCTTCAAGCCGGGCAGCAACTGGGAAACGGAGCTCGACGCGGCGGAGTCCATCAATCAGGTGGACGACACCCACATCGAGTTCACGTTGCGTCCCGGCATCATGTTCACCAACGACTTCGGCGAGATGACGGCCGACGACGTCAAGTTCTCCTACGAGCGCATCATCGATCCCGAGCTGGACTCTCCCTACAAGGGCGACTGGGCGACCCTGGACCGGGTCGAGGTCACCGGAAAGTACTCCGGGGTCATCGTGCTCAAGGAGCCCTTTGCGCCGCTGTGGTGGAGCACCCTGCCCTATGGCTCGGGCAACATCGTCTCCAGGAAGGCGGTCGAGGCGGCGGGCGGGCAGTTCCGCATCGCGGACCTGCCCGCGAGCTCGGGCCCCTACATGATCGGAGAGTGGACCCAGAAGCAGAGGACGGTGCTGGTTCGCAACCCCCTGTGGAAGGGGCCGCAGCCCGACTTCGACGAGATCCACCTCATCCCGATCGAGGACGAGAAATCGGCCGAGCTCGGCTTCGAGGCCGGCGACCTCGACTGGACCTGGGTGAGCGTCTCGTCCCTGCCCGAGCTGCGGCAGAACCCGCCGGCCGGATCGAAGCTGCTGGAGAGCCCCTCGCTCTACTACGTCTGGCTCGGCATGAACGTCGAGCATCCGAAGCTGTCCGACATCCGGGTGCGCAAGGCGATCCAGCGGTCGATCGACGTCAATGCGATCATGGAGGCCGCCTATTTCGGAGTCGCCAAGCCCTCCACCGGCATCGTCGCGCCCGGCCTGCTCGGGCACCGGGCCGGGAACCTGACTCCGGCCGAGCCCGATTTCGAGGGGGCGCGGAAGCTTCTGGCGGAGGCGGGACACGCGGGCGGGGGTCTCGATCTCACCCTCGACACGCTCAACAAGCCGACCTACCTCACCTCGGTGCAGATCATCCAGGCCAACCTCGCCGAGATCGGCATCAACGTAGAGATCAACGTGTACGACTCCGGCACTTTCTGGACTCTCGGTCAGGAGTCTGCGGGGACGATGTGGAAGGACATCCAGTTGTACTACCAGCGCTACTCGATGTCCCCCGACCCGAGCTGGGCGACGGCGTGGTTCGTCTGCGACCAGGTCGGAGTGTGGAACTGGGAGCGGGTGTGCAACGAGGAGTTCGACGACCTGCACAACAAGGCACTGGTCGAGCTCGACTCCTCCCGGCGCGACGCGATGTACCAGCGCATGCAGGACCTCATGGAAGAGTCCGGCGCCTATCGCTTCATCACCCACGAGGCGACGCCGGCCATCTACCGGGACACCATCATTCCCGGAGTGCGTCCGGACGGGCACCCCATTCTCCGTCACTTCCGCAAGGCTTGAGCGGAGAAGCACCAGGGCCGTTTCATGCTGTCCGGAGTCGCGCCGCCGCCGCGCCCGGCCCGGGCGAGGTGCGTGTCCCTGAGCCGCCCCGGTCGCTGCGTACCGTCTACCGGGGTTCGCGATGCGCGTCCGGATCGCAGAGTGCAATGTCCTTGGCGGAAGCACGGACGGAAGAGAGAAGGCGCGGCGCCGCTTCGGGCCGCGCCG